>PUMC01000014.1 GCA_003552425.1 Candidatus Acetothermia bacterium
ACGAGGTCGGGGATCATGGCTGTCATCGTTCACCTCGTTCGCCGAAACGCGCGACCAAGACTGTCCCCAGGAAGCCCAGCATTGCGTAAGCCAGTGCTACATCAAGCAACACCCCGTGGCCGCTGCGCGCAGCCTCCAACGCGAGCACCAGCGTCACCCGTACGTTCAGCGAGGATGCACCTGCAAGCCGGTCCCACAGTGTTGGCCCCCGCCAAAGCCGCACAAGCGGTGGAAGAGCAGAGAGCGCGATTACCGTAGACAAGACCACACTCATCCCCACAACGCTCCCAGCAGACGTTCCGACAACGCCAACCCCGGCAATCCAGGCCTAAACGGCTGACAAAGGCAATGCACATAGAGCACGTCTCCCTCGAGCAGCAGGGCAATCGTGCCGGGCGTGACGGTGATCGACCACAGGAGGAGCAAGCGCGCCACGTCGGACTTCACGGTAACAGGCACGCAGACCACGCAAGGCCGCACACGCCCGGTGATCACGGAAACGCCCGTCACCACGACTGACTGCGCCACCCGCAGCGCCACAAGTACCAGAAACCCCAGCCACAGGTCCCATCGCACCCAGGCCGATAGGGGTTGGGCGAGCGTCAGCTTGCCGGATAACACAAGAGCAAACGGAAGCACGAACAGAACGCCGCCACCCAGGACAACCGGAAGCTCGAACACACGCCACAGCCCGATCCACAGTCCCCAAAGCAATACCCCAAGCACTGCCGCTCCGATCCATCGCCCCATGGCGGCAAAGTATAACAGCAGCCCACTTGACCCCGGGGATACTGGCATGCTAGCCTTCCGTACGTCGGACAAACCGGCAACTGGGAGGGACAGATGAAGAACTGGTGGACGGACTTTGTGAGCTTGAAGCAGTACATCACGCCGACCGTGATGCCCATCGTGTTCTGGATCGGTGCAGGCATCGCTGTTGTCATGGGGATTCTTACCATCATCGAGGGTGCCACCGGGCAGTTCATTGCCGGAGCAACCCGAGCACGCATGGTCATCTCCGGGCTCATCACCATGATTGCCGGCCCTGTGTTTGTCAGGATCCTGTGTGAGATCGTGATGACGTTCTTCCGCAGGGAGGATTAGGCCGGTCGTCCCGTGAGATCCGCAAACGCCCATGGCCGCCCTACACAACGGGCTGGGGCGGCCACGGGCGTGTTTGACCTTCCGCGCATCCCGCTTTGCTAGCGTTCTGTGCCCACAGCTTGGGCGTTGTAGAATGTAGCTACCATGGGTGCAAAGTGGATCGCCCTTATGCTCACCGTCTTCGTCGGCGCTCTGGGGGCTGCGGAGATCGTCCACTTGCAGATCGCCGACTCGATCAACCCTGCCACAGCAGCCTACGTCGAACGCGAAGTGTCCGCTGCACAGCGGAATGGCGCAGCGTTGATCGTGCTTCAACTGGACACCCCCGGCGGCCTGGACAGTGCCACCAAGGACATCGTGGAGACGCTGCTGGGCTCGCCTGTCCCTGTCGTCGTCTGGGTCGGCCCCCCTGGAGCGCGTGCGGCGTCCGCCGGCACCTTCATCCTGCTTGCCGCCGATGTGGCCGTCATGGCTCCTGGCACCAGCGTGGGCGCCGCCCATCCCGTCGCATTGTCCCCGGATCCCGAGACAACGGACGATGTCGTGACCCAGAAGGCGGTCAACGACGCTGTTGCACGCATCCGCTCCATCGCTGAACACAGAGACCGTAACGCTGACTGGGCGGAACGCGCGGTGCGCGAGTCCGCCACCGCGACCGCCAGCGAGGCCGTTGAGCTCAGGGTAGCGGATCTCATGGCCACCGGGGTGCCCCAGTTGCTGGCGGCGCTCGAAGGATGGGAACTCACCGACGGACGGGTGCTGACGACGGAAGGCCGAGCAGTTCGGAAGGTGCCCATGACCCTGCGTGATCGCTTGTTCAGCATGCTTGCCGACCCCAACCTCGTGTACATCCTGTTCATGCTGGGCATCTACGGACTGATCTACGAGTTCTTCTCCCCCGGGGTGGGCGTGGGGTTCGCCATCGGCGGGATTTCGCTGATCCTTGCCCTTTTGGGCCTTCAGATCCTCCCGTTCAACTTCGCAGGGATCGGTCTGATCTTGTTCGGCGCAGTGCTGATGGTGCTCGATGTGTTCACACCCACGGACGGCGTGCTCACCGTGGGGGGGATTGTCAGCGCTGTGGTCGGTTCGTTCTCGTTGTTCGACATCGACTCTCCTGTAATCGGCCTCAACTGGCCCACGGTCGCAGCAACGATAGGCGTCTTCAGCCTCATCTTCGTGTTCGTGATCTCCAAGGGCCTTCTGGCACAGCGGCGTCCCCGGCGAGCGCTGACCACGATGGCTGGACTGAGCGGCGTGGCCAAGGAGGATTTCACCGGTGGCGAGAGTTGGATCATCGTGCGCGGGGAGTACTGGCGGGCCAAAGCTGAAGGGGAACCACCACAGCAGGGCGACCATGTAGAGGTCGTGCGACAGGAGGGGCGGACGCTCATCGTCCGCCGCCGATAGACGTGGGTACACCGGCAAGGTCTGCCCCATAGCCATCGAGGAGGAGGGTCCGTATGTTGAAGACGATGCTGGTCTTGTGCGTCGCCGCAGGGTTGGGAACCACCGTATGGTCACACCCCCAAGAACTGGGGACCGTCCGCGGGTTGAGTGGTCTCGCCTTCTGCCCGTCGGGGCGCACGCTGGCCGTTGCCGGCGCGCGAACCGTGCAGCTGTTTGACATCCAATCCGGTGATGCGGGCAGACAACTCCTCGCTCCGGGGAGGGTGAACTGCGTAGCCTACGCGTCCAACGGGGCGCACTTGGGCGTCGGCTCCTGGAACGAGATCAGGGTGTGGGATGCGACAACCCTCGAGGAAGTCGATGCACTCACGGGCAACATCGGCAATGTCATGGCCCTGGCGTTTGCCCCTGACGGAAGCCTGCTCGGGGGAACGAGCACGGGCGCCATCGTCCGCTGGAGACCCGGGGATGAGGAACCGCTGTGGACTGTGCAAGGGCACGGCGGCGCCATCTTCGACATCGCCGTCTCCGCTGACGGAACGAAGCTCGCTTCATGTGGTGCGGACCGCACAGCGCTGTGGAAGCTCGATGATGGTGCCCCACTGCACATGTTCCCCGGAAGAAGCTGGGCTGTTGCGTTCTTGCCCAGCGGTCAGGTACTCGTCGCAGGCGCGGGGAAGACGCTGCGTGCGTGGGACACCGGGTCCGGAGAAGCGCTGTACGGTGTGATGCGCCACACCGGCTGTATCTTCAGCGTTGCGGTGTCACCCAATGGCGTGCTCGTGGCGTCCGGTTCCATGGACAAGAGCGTCCGGCTGTGGGACGCGGAGCGCGGTGAACCCCTGGCCACATGGTCGGCGCACACCACCACGGTTCAGTCTGTAGCCTTCTCCCCGGACGGAAGACTGGCGGCGTCCGGTGACCAGAACGGACACGTGCTTCTGTGGGACCTGTCCAAAGCAGTGTGGTGATCTCCATGGGAACCGGTACGACCGCGAGCGTAAGGGCCACGTACCCGGCTGAATCCGCGTAGCATGATGCAACTGTTTGAAATCGGTCAAGCAATCCGCGGCTGTGCCGCCAGAACGGGCGTCCTCAATACCGCCCATGGCGTGGTCCACACACCCGCGTTTGTGGCAGTCGCCACCCGGGGTACGGTGAAGGCCGCGTCTCCACGCGACCTCCAGTCGACGGGCGTACAGATGCTGATCGGCAACACCTACCATCTCGTGCTTCGTCCCACCGCCGAGGAGGTGGCCAACCTCGGGGGTCTGCACGGTTTCAGCGGCTGGCAAGGCCCGTGGATGACCGATTCCGGGGGTTACCAAGCGTTCAGCCTGGGCGCTGGCAAACAGCACGGGGTCGGCAAGGTGGGGTCGGTCTTTCCCGGCGAGAGCCGGCCGCAGCACCACGGTCCGTCCCTGGTCAAGCTCACCGAGGAGGGCGTAACGTTCCGCTCCGTCCTCGACGGGTCATGGATCACGTTCACACCCGAGTCCGTGATCCGCGCGGAGCGTCAGTTCGGCGCCGACCTTGTCTTCCCGCTGGACGAGTGCACATCACCGTTCCACGACCGAACCTATACGCAGCAAGCGTGCGCCCGCACCCATCGCTGGGCAGAGCGCGCTCTCGCGGCTTGGGGAAGCACCGCTAACGTTGGTCCCAATCGATCACAGTTCCTCTACGGCATTGTGCAAGGCGGGGCGCACGAGAATCTCCGCAGAGACTCGGCCCGTGTGATCAGGGATCTGGGCTTTCCGGGTATCGCCGTGGGAGGCTCATTGGGGAGGTCAAAGGACGAAATGCTGCGCGTCATCGAGTGGACGGTCACAGAACTGCCTGCAGACCGGCCACGACACCTGCTGGGTATCGGAACGCTGGAGGACATCGTGGCAGCGGTCCGCCGGGGGATCGACACCTTCGACTGCGCAGCCCCCACGCGCATGGCCCGCAACGGAACGCTCCTCAGCCTGCGGGAACCACGCGGGCGGCTGGCCATACGGGGCGCGGCTTTCCGGCGAGACAGCCGCCCCGTTGACCCCGAGTGCGACTGTCCCGCCTGTACCGATCACTCCCGCGCCTTTCTCCACCACCTTCTTCGCTGCGGGGAACTGAGCTACTACCGTCTGGCCACGCTCCACAACCTAAGGACCATGGTCCGGTTCATGGCTCAACTGCGCGGCCTCCTGGCCGATGGCCGGTGCCCAGACGTCCGCGACCTGTTGCCCGCGGACTAGGGTCCGTTGCGCGGCAACACCTACTGGGCGCCGATGTTCAGCACAGTGACTACATCGTCGGCCCAGCGGCGAAGCTCGTAACCAAGAGCTGTTTCGGTGGCAAACACGATGCCACCCGGACCCCAGTGAATCCACATGGCGTATTGGGTCTCATCAAGCGACCGCGTTTGCCCCAACAGAAGATCGTGCAGGTAGATGTACTCCGGGCCATCGGGCGCCGCACCGATGAATGCGAGCGATGATCCATCCGGAGAGAACGCGGGGTACAAGCCCGGCGTGGCAAGGTGCGTCGCCGATTCCCCTTGCAGGTCCACAAGGTACAGTGAGGGCTCCCCACCTGTCTCGGGAAGGAGCAGCCGAGGCTCTTGCTCCAAGGCGATGGCTACGTAGCGTCCACAGGAAGAGACATCCAGGTAGACACTCGGCCAGATGCTGATCGCCTCGTCACAATCCTCCTCGTCGCAGACGATTTGGAGCGGGAGTTCCTGTCCATCTTCGGCCCGCAGCGCGCCGTCCGCGCCAAGCACGTACACGCCCTCCTCCCAGCGAAGGAAGGCCAACACATCGTCAGCAAGGATGTCCTCCTCACCCGATGCCCGATCGCTGCGCACCAAGGCCAGCCCCTCGTCACGGTATTGCGTGAACAGGATTGTCCCCGGCACACCGTAGCGCGCCGAGAAGATCGGGTCTTCCGACACGACGAGCTCCACGGGCTCTCCGTCAAGAGGAAGCTCCATCAAACGCCAGCGCTCCGGGAACCCGAACTCCCCCACATCGCTCGCCAGAACCAGGAGCTCGTTGCCGCCCTGGAGCCAGTCCATGGGGCGAGCATCCTTCTCCTCCCCCAGGGGAAGAAGAACCCGCTGCGGCGTTCCGTCGGGCGCCAACAGCCAGAGCGCTCCCCCCTCAGGGAACACCTCGTAGGCCCCGTCGTCCTCCAACACTAACGCCATGAGGCCACCCGGCCCCTCAAGGACCACATTCGGGCCAAGCAGGCAACCGCCGAGCGTGAACAGGGCACCAACCAAGAGCACCAAAGCACTCGCTTTCCAGATAGTCTTCATAGGAGGAAGTGTAGCCACTGCAGGATCGGACGCCAACAAGCCCCTACATGCCTGGGGAGGCGGTGCCATCCAGATGGACGTGCACCTGCCAATCCGGATCCACCCACAAGCCGATGATCTCCACGCCCAAGCCCCATGAGATCACCCTGTCCACAGCCTGCTCAAGCTGGACAAGCTGTTCGCGCTTGCCCACGGGATTCCCCGCACAGTCGTGGTGCGCCACCACCGCCACCGTCCGCGCACCGTGGACGCCCACGGAGATCTCCAGACGGCGCCGGATCGAACGCTGCCCTTCGACGGCCGTCTCGTCGGACAGCAGGGCCACGGGACCTGGTTCGGTGATCATATCCACGAACTCCACCCCGCGATTCTCCTGCAGCCAACGGATCACCGGGAGCTGCGCACGCCCATCCATACAATCGATCGCCGCCGCAAACCGCCCCTCGCTCATGCCCTTACCCCTTTCGTGTTCCGCGAATCGTTCGCTCTCGAAACCGCTCAGCGCACACCGCGTAGCCGCGGATCCAGCGCGTCCCTCAGACCATCCCCCAGGAGGTTGAACCCAAGGACGCTGAACAGAATCGCGAGCCCTGGAAACGCCGACACATGCGGCGCCACGCGGAGATACTCCCGACCTCGGCTGAGCATGGCCCCCCACTCAGGCGTCGGTGCTTGCGCGCCAAGGCCCAGGAACCCCAGACCTGCCGCAGTCAGGATGGCCGTTGCCGTATACAGTGTACCCAGCACAACCACCGGCCCCAGAACGTTCGGCAGGACATGGCGCACCAGGATGCGAGCATCCGAAGCGCCCTGCGCCCGCGCAGCCTGGACGTACTCCGTATCACGGAGCGTCAAGACCGACCCTCGAACCACCCGTGAGTAGTTCGGAACCGAGGTGATCCCGATGACCATCATCGCGTTCCATAACCCCGGTCCAAGCACCGTCACCACAAGGATCACAAGGATGATCGGCGGAAACGCCAGCAGGATGTCGAGTAGCCGCTGCGAGATCAGATCGAGTCTCCCCCCGTAGAAACCTGAGAGCAGCCCCCACGGCACGCCGACTGCCATCCCCACACCCACCGCCACAATCCCAATGGTCAGCGAGATCCGCGCCCCATAGATGACCCTGCTCAGGATGTCCCGCCCCAGTTCGTCCTGGCCAAGCCAGTGCCGCGAGCTCGGCGGTGTCAGACGCTCACGCATCGTCGGGGCAAGCGGGTCATACGGCGCCAGGACCGGCGCAAGGATCCCCACAACCGCCAGCACGGTCACCATGACGAGTCCCGCGGCAGCGGTCCGGTTCCTCACGAGGCCCCGGACAACCGCATACAATAGGCCTCTGGATTTGGTACGCCTTCGGTTCGTGTCGCCTATGTCAGTCATAGCGAATCCTTGGGTCGACGATCGAATAGGTGATGTCCACGAGCAGGTTCACGCCCGTGAATACGACCGCGATCAGCAGGACCGCGCCTTGCACCACCGGGTAGTCCCGGCTCATGATCGAGTCCACCATCAGCCGTCCTACACCCGGCCATGTGAACACCGTTTCCGTCAGCACCGACCCCCCCAACAGCGCGCCGAACTGGAGCCCGGCAACGGTCATTACGGGGATGAGGGCGTTGCGCAACGCGTGCTTCATCTGAACCACGCGATCCGTCAACCCTTTTGCCCTTGCCGTACGGACGTAATCCTGGCGCAACACCTCGAGCATGCTGGAGCGGGTCATGCGGGCGATCATCCCCGTGGACATGGCCCCCAACGTGATCGCCGGCAGCACCAGGTGCCGTAGCGTCCCCCGGCCACCCACGGGGAACCAGCCCAGTTGCACGGAAAACACCCACATCGCCATCAATCCAAACCAGAAAACGGGCACAGAGATCCCAACAAGGGCGGCCACCATCGTGCCGTAGTCCACCAGGGAATACTGTCGCGTGGCGGAGATCAGCCCTGCGATCAGCCCCAGTAGAATGGCGATGGCCATGCTGGCCGACGCCAGTTCCATGGTCGCGGGGAACCGAACACCGATCTCCCGGCTGACCGGGCGCCGTGTACGGACCGACTGCCCGAGATCTCCACGGAGCAGATTGCCCATGTAGATCCCGAACTGGGCAAGGAGCGGGCGATCGAGGCCCAGCTGGGTTCTGATCCTCTCCACCACCTCTTGAGGGGCGGCCTCGCCCGCCATGATCAGAGCAGGGTCACCTGGCATCAACCGCAGTGACAAGAACACAAGCGTCACCACCCCGAGCAGCACAGGCACTGCGAGCAGCACCCGTCGGATGACATAGCTGATCATCTTGGCTCCTTGAGCGGACTGCCCACCTCGGCGGGCGCCGGAGCGCCCGCCGAGGTCTGCAGTGTAGTTCTAACGGTGCTGTACTGCCTTAGTTGTCCAGCCAAGCCTTCTGTGCTTGGAGGGTGAAGTTCGGGTGGTAGACAAGATCGCGGACGTTGTCCCGTACACCGTACCGCAGCTGGCTGAACAGGATGAAGACCCACGGGGCATCCTCCCAGATCAGCTGGTTGGCCACCGCGTAGAGCTTCTCACGGTCTTCCACAACCGGCGTGCGGCGGGCGGCGTCAAGAAGCACATCCACCGCCACGTTCCTGTAGAAGGACCGGTTGCTTCCGTCGGGGGCCCACTGCTCGCCATGAAGGAGCGCGTACAGTGCGTAGTCGGCGTCGCCTGTGACGGTGGTCCAACCGAGCATGTAGATGTCGACTTCGCTCTCCTCGACGGGGCGGTTGGTGAACTCAAGGTACGAACCCCACTCCATCGAGATCAAGCGAGCGTCAATGCCCACTTCCTTGAGCTGAGCCTGCAGCACCTCCGCACCCAGCTCGCGCCAGCCCGGGTTGTAGCGAATGGTGGTGCTGAAGCCGTCCGGGTAGCCCGCCTCGGCCAACAGCTCTCGGGCCTTGTCCGGATCGTAAGGGTACGGACCGACCTTGCTGTAACCGAACACGCCAGGAGCGATCGGAGCGTCGGCCACCTCAGCGAACCCGCCCCACACGAAATCGACGAACTCGTCCTTGTCCAGAGCGTAGTTCAGCGCCCGGCGCACCAACGGATCGGCAAGGGGGCCGCGCTGGCAGTTGATCCCGATGTACTGATGGCCAAGACCCGGCATGATCACGTTCTGGACACCGGGTTCGGCGTCAACGATGGCTACGTCGTCCACGGGCACCACAGTCGTGGCGTCGATCTCTCCGGTGAGGAGCATCATGACGCGCGTTCCGCCCTCGGGAATCGGCAGGAACACCAGGCGGTCAAGATACGGACCCTCGCCCCAGTAGTTGGGGTTCTTCTCGAGGACGAGCTCCGTGTCAGGGATCCACTCCACGTACTTGAACGGACCCGTGCCCACCGGATAGTCGACACCAGCTTCCACAGCCTCCGGGCTCACGAACCCCGTCATGCTGTGCCCCAGATGCGCCAGCAGCGGAGCGAACGGCTCGTCGAGCGAAACCCGGATCGTATAATCGTCGACCACGTCGATGCTCTTGATCTGCGCCAACAGGAAGCCGAAGCTCGCCTCGTCGCGGAAGCGCAGCAGGTTCCACTGGGCTACCTCCGCGGTGAGCGGCGTACCGTCGTGGAACTCGACGCCCTCCCGAAGCTTGATCGTCCACACCAGCGAATCGTCGCTCGCTTCGTAGGACTCGGCAAGCACGTGCTCGATATCACCATCCTCGTTGACACGGAAGAGCGC
>PUMC01000066.1 GCA_003552425.1 Candidatus Acetothermia bacterium
GAACCACCGGTTCTCTTACGCCTGGAGGACGAAGTGATAGAAGGCGATTGTCGGGCGCGGCACGGTCAGCGTAGTCTCCCAATACTCCCGGTCGTCGTCGGAGACCGTGCCCACGGGCTCCATCTCCTGCTCTCGCCACAGTCCGACCTGTGTGTCCTGCCAGGTCAACAGCACACGGTCGAAGTCGCCGGCGCCCGCGCTGATGCGCAGGCGAACCGGGGTACCGGCCTCTACAGCTCCGAAGGGGAACCGATAAAGGGCCTCGTGACTGTCATGCACCACGAGTTCTGCCCTGGGGGCCCCCGAGACGCTCAAGGCGAGCGCCGCAAGAAGAAATGCCAGCACCGCAAGGGTTAACGGTCGGGGTGTGCAGACCACACGCTTCATGTCTAACCACCTCCTGGAAGCTTGGCGTTGCCTGGCCTCAGACGAACGGTTCCGTGCGCGTCCTGTGCGCACAGCATGATCTCACCACGGCGGTCAACTGCCGGGGACTTCCCGCCCGTGGACTCCGCACGCCCGCCTTTGGGCGCGAACACGGCCAGGGTGCCACGGGTCTTGGGGCGGATCAGCCAATTCTCGTCCCAATCTACTTGCCACACACCGCCTGCCGCAGGAACCAGTCTGTCGTACATCCCCAGCGGAGCGAGGCCATCGCGCATCGGCGCGAATACCCGGTAGGCCATTCCTCCTGCCTCGATGTTCAGCGCCCGATCCTGCGCCGGGGCGTTGCGAAGTCCATCCCAACAGAGAAACTCGTTGTCTTCGGGGGGGTGGGCAGCGATGCGGATTGGCTCATCGCAGGTGTTCAGCGCCACCAGGTACCACCAGGTGGCTTGTGGTTGACGGTGACGGGTCCAGAAGAGGGCGACCTCTCCGTTGAGGGACGCATCGACAGGGAGCGGCGGATGATCGGGCCTTAGCACTGTGCCGCTTGGGTCGATCAGGCGCTGCAGCAGCAGTGCATCCGTCATCCCCGGTCCGTCACCCACCGCCACCGGGCCGCACGACAAGGCACGGAGCACGGCCTCCTCAATGGGCGCGCCTCCGCCTAGGTTCGCGTCGGTGCGGGAGAGAAACAGGTCGTGGAAAGGCGCCAGGCCCAGGGCGTGTACCATGCTGCCAAGAAGCAGGTTCGCCCTTCGCAACTGCGCCACGGGCACCCAATCCTCCAGGAGGTGCTCGTGCCCCATGGAGGCGATGCGGCGCAGCGCTTCCTGTTGACAGAATAGGTAATCCGTGCTCGTCCGGGCGGCGACGATCGAGGGCAGCTTGGTCGAGGCAAGCACCATCCCCATCGTCTGCATGCACAGGATCACGCCGAGGCCACGGGCACCGAACGCGCTGGCCATGCCTGCAAACCAGGCTTCAGCGCGTGCAGGATCGGACCGAAGCGCCCAGGTGATGTGCTGCTGGGTGCGGAGCCAGTCGTGCCAGGCGGCCATCGCGCCGTGTGAGGAAAGCTGGTCGGCTACGGTCTCGTAGAAGCTCGGATCGGAGCCCGAAGCCCCGTATGCGTTCTTCTCCGACAGTGCGGACAGGTGTAGCACCAGTGGCAGCCCGCGGGTCGGTTCGCGTAACCCGTGAGGGTACTTGTTTCTGTCCGGGGAGAACTCAAGGGCTTGGCCAACCCGGCTGTAGGGATACCAGAGGTCCAGCCCTAGGTGCTGCAGGGGAACCCCCTGCTCATGGGTTGAGGCCAGAAGTCGGTGGAGTTCCTCAGCGTTCAGCGGATTCAGAAGCTCTGTATAGTGGCTTCCGTAGGCGTTCCACCATCCAAGACCCTGGTTGACCGGATGGCCGGTGGACGCTGCGCGTTGCTTCTTCCCGTCCAGCAGTCGATCCCCCAACGCGCACAGAGCTTCATGCGTGTCGATACCGACGACGAACCAGGTACGGGCGCGCCACCCAGCGGGCAGGGTGTCCACGGAGCCGTGGAGCCCGCGTGCGGCGCCGTCGTCGTGGCCCACAAGCGGACTTGTGAGCCAGTGGTCTCCAGGGGCCACGGCCAGCGCGGCGCCGGTGTCGTAGAGGAGGAGTGGGGCAAACGCCCTCTCTGGAAGCGGATCGCGCGTGCAGCCTGTGAGCGGCGCAGGCCAGTGGCCGCCGGGATATCCGTCATTGCCGGAACCCAGGCCGAACGACGCTGCGAGATAGGAGAGATCAGGGGCGATGGAGAACGCAGGGGCCAGGAAGGTCGGCTTGTCCATGGAGTCAGCGCGATAGAGGTTCGTGAGAGGACGGAGGAGTTCGAACTCGAAGCTGGCGCTCGTACGCCAGCACGTGAGCACCAGCCGCGTGAGTGGGGATCCGTGAAGTGCGTACGTGCGTGTCCAGCGCTGGAAGTGCCCTGCGTCGTCCTCTCCCGGACGCGACGTCCATGGACCACGGGTGAGATCGCCCGAACCGTCGGCGAGCCAACCGCCTACCACAGGGATGCGCAGTCCCATACCGCCAAGCCAGGTCTTCTCGTTGACCAGGAGTTCGGGCCGACCCGCGTCTCCGATGCTCACGCGCAGGGTCATGGGCTCTCCAGCGGGAGTCGAAGGAAGTTTTCCGTGGCCAAGGCTGCGGCGCCGATCAGAAAACCGTCCGGACCAAGTTCCGCAGGCAGGATCCTGAGCTCCCGTGCCTCCTCGGGGAACGCGTTCTGGCGTACTTCATGCTCGAAGGTCGCCATGAACAGGTCCGCATCCTCCATGCGTTCCCCACCCAGAACGATCGCCTCGGGGTTCAGGAGGTTGACCACGTTCTTCGCGCCTTGCCCCAGCGATCGGCCCATCTCTGCGAACGTCTTCCGAGCATCATCGCTGCCGTCTCGTGCTGCCGCTGCGAGATGGGCGATGTCGGGAAGCCTGAGCCGGCGTGCCCGGCTCTCTAGAAAACCGTCCGAGGTGTAGACTTCCAGGCAACCACGCGCGCCGCAGCGGCAGGGCGGGCCTTGGGGGTCCATGGTCATATGGCCGAGTTCCCCTGCGCCGCCGAACGCTCCGTGGTAGAGTTCTCCCCCGAGCACGACGCCGGCGCCGATCCCTTCGCCTACCGTGAGGCAGACGAAGTGGCTGAACGGGCGCCCCGCGCCGTATAGACGTTCGGCGAGCGTCAGGGTGTTCACGTCGTTCTCCACCCATGTAGGCAGACCCAAGCGACGTCCCAGGGGTTGAGAGACCTCGACGTGCCTCCAGGCTAGGATTGGAGAATAGAGGTCAACCCCCCGGGAGGAATCAACCAGGCCCGAGATACCGACACCCACACCGAGCACACGGCCGCGGCGCAAGGACTCGACGGTGTCCGCAATGCGATCGAATACCGCCTCTGGGGACGCCGAGGTTGGAAGGGCGGTGTCCCGACGCTCAAGGATCACCCCTTCGAGGTTGACCCGGGCCGCGCGGATCCGCTGTCGTTCAACCTTGATCCCGACGGTGCACGCGTAACTTGGGTTGAAGCCCAGTAGCACTGCCCGACGCCCGCCGTGGGATTGACACTTGCCCAGTTCCTCGATGAGACCCTCGTCCAGGAGGCCCCGGACCAGGCGGGTGAGACCCGAAGGCGCGAGGCCGCTGATCCGGGAGAGTTGGGTGCGAGACAAAGGCCCACGGGTCCGGAGCAGGCGAACGATGAGGCCCCGGTTGTGCCCGCGGAGCAGCTGCAGATCTCCTTTTTCCGGGCGCATGTCCCGCTTTCTTCGCAGCGCGAAGAAAGCGGAAAAGTCTACCATTGGACCATCCTAGGGTCAAGATTGGCCGACGTCGTCCCTTGCGCGGCCATCGAACCGCACTGAGGATCGTTTGTGACGATCGCGGTCATCGCACGTTGCGCGACGACCGAGCTGTCCCCGTAGCGGATGTGCATCGTAACATGTGAGAATCTGTCTGCATCCTGTGTGTTGACCGTTCGGTTCTTCGGCGAGGCGAATCCTCTGCCTCTACGTGTGCTTTGTCGCCGCTCTGGCCGCTGGACCGGCGAGAAGAGGCGCGCTAACGCTGTCAACGGTGCCGTCCCGCTGCCCCAGAGCAAGAGGCTGGCTCCAGCGATCGACGGACAACACCCCGCAGTCAAGCTATACTCCCCGCGTGGATATTGTGTCCCTGCTTAGGTCGGCTGGCCCGCTCATCGAACGGGCCCTGGGGGAAGACATCGGGACAGGTGACAGGACCAGCGAACCCATCGTCGCCGCCGATAGAGCGGCTACCTGCACCATCGTGGCCAAGGCCGCTGGGGTGGTCGCCGGCTTGCCGATCACCGAAGCAGTCTTCCATCATCTGGATAGGGAAATCGCGTTCGTTCCGTGCGTCCAGGACGGTGAACCCGTGGAGGCCGGCCAGGCGATCGCTAAGGTGCAGGGAAAGGCACGACCCATCCTCACCGCCGAGCGCACTGCGCTCAACTTTCTCGCGCGGCTGTCGGGTATCGCTACGTTGACCGCACGGTTCGCGGATGCCGTGGCCAACTACCAAGCGGTGATCCTGGACACACGAAAGACCACGCCCGGCTGGCGTGATCTGGAGAAGTATGCGGTGCGCTGCGGTGGAGGGAGGAACCACAGGATGGGCCTCTTCGACATGGTGCTGATCAAGGACAACCACATCGCCGCTGCGGGTGCGCTCCGCGAGGCGGTGATCTCCGTACGGAAGACCGACAGCGAGCTGCCCATTGAGGTTGAAGTCCGGAGCGTCGAGGAGTTGGAGCAGGCACTGAAACTCGGCGTCGATCGGGTGCTGCTGGACAATATGGACATCCGTTCGCTGTGCAGAGCGGTGGAAATAGCTCTTGGGAAGGCCTTTCTCGAGGCTTCCGGTGGCGTCGATCTGGCGCAGGTCGAGGAAATCGCCTCGACAGGTGTGAACGCGATTTCGGTGGGTGCACTGACCCACTCGGCGCCAGCGTTAGACCTATCGCTGGAGATGGTGGTTGCATGAACGCTGAGTTTGAACGGCTGACCGAAGCCCGCGCTGCTTTGGGAAGCGATCTTCTTGTCCTGGCCCACCACTATCAGCGGGACGAAATTGTAGCGCAGGCCGACTATGTGGGCGACTCGCTCGAGCTCGCACAAAGAGCGGCCGGGTCTGTCAGCAAGCACATCGTCTTCTGTGGTGTCACGTTCATGGCTGAAACGGCGGCTGTGCTGGCCAGCCCGGGCCAGAGCGTCTACCTTCCCCGGAGGGACGCCGGTTGTTATCTCGCCGATCAGGCTACCTTCGCCGACGTGCGGATGGCGTGGGGGGCATTGGGTCAGGTGTTCGACGTAGAGCAAGAGGTCACCCCTGTGGCCTACGTCAACACCTCCGCTGAGGTGAAGGAGTTCGTCGGCAACCACGGGGGGTCCTGCTGCACCTCCTCGAGTGTCGCGAAGGTGTTCCGCGAAGCACTGAAGGAGCGCAGACGGATCCTGTTCGTCCCCGACCAGCACCTCGGGCGGAACGCCGCGCGGGCGTTGGGTATTGCGGACAACGAGATCGCCGTGTGGGACCCACGGCTCCCTCCCTGTAAACTCGAGCCCTATACCCATGCCCGCCTGATCCTCTGGCAGGGGGCGTGCAATGTCCATGTTCGCTTCCTCCCCGAAGATGTGGACCGTACACGGCGGGAGCATCCCAACGCCCGGATCATCGTGCACCCCGAGTGTCGCCCGGACGTGGCCGAACGCGCCGACGAGCTCGCTTCGACATCGCAGATGGTGCGGCGGGTCCAAGAAGCTACCCCCGGAACCGTCTTCGCCATCGGCACTGAGCAGAGGCTGGTTCATCGACTGGCACAGTCCAACCCGGACAAGACGGTGATCTCCCTTGCCACTCCGCAACCGTTCTGCTCGACGATGTCGCTCACCAAGCTCTCCGACGTGGAACGGATCGTGACCGCGTTGGCCAACGGGGATGAGCTCGAACCCGTGTTCATCCGTTTCAAGACGGCCGGTCCTGCCCGCCGAGCCGTCCAACGCCTCCTCACAATGGCGTAGGACGGTGGCCCCTTAGGTATCGAGTACTTCTAATCATCCGTGAGCCGAACGCGAGATTCTCGCACGCTCGTGGCCGGCCCGGACGCATCCGGAAGCACACCTGTTCGCAGCCCGGAGATTACACCGTGCAGCTGACCGTCACCGATGACGATGGGGCAACGGCTACGGAGACGCAGTGGCTTCGTGTGGAATAGCGGTCTCCTGTTGCCCGCCAAATGTGGGCGGCTGCTTCACTGCGGTTAGGCAGTCATCGCGGAGGCCTGTTCCAGGCCTTGGCCGATGCAAGGTGGCCTTAGAGAAGCAGCGTGGCGACCCCGAAATACAGGAGCACGGTGGAGATGTCCGTGATGGCGAGGGCGATGGGGCCTGCAGCGATCTTCGGATCTAGCTTAAGCGCGTGCAGGAGTGCTGGGAAGCTTAGACCGAACGCACCCGCTGCAGAGATGCTGAGGACGAGGCTCGCGGAAAGAACGAGGGCAACCATGCCTTCCCCCCGCCATAACCAAGCCACCAGGCCTACGACGGCACCACAGGCCAGTCCCAGCATCGACGCGGTGGTCACCTCGCGACGGAGCCTTCGGCCGTACCAACTCCAGGTCGGCATCCTCCCCCGCAAGTCATGGATGGTCACCGTGGCCGCCTGGATCGTCACGCTCTCTCCAAGGCCCAACACCAGGGTGAGGAAGAAGGCCAGGGCCAGGCTCTCGCCCAATGTCGTTTCGAAGACGCTGCTTAGCAACGCAGCTGTGAGGCAGCCCAGGATGGTGGTTGTCAACCATGGGAACCGAATACGAAACGCCCGTACCGGTGACGCCTCACGTACCTGCGACACCCGGAAGCCGATGCTCTCGAAGATTCTCCCTGTGTCGGAGAAGTCGACGTTCTCCTCGACCACATGATCGGCGTCGATAACCCCCAACACCCGCTCCTCCTCGTCGACCACGGGAAGCGCAAGATACCTGTGTTGAAGGAACAGTTCGCAGGCGTCGAACACAGAAGCGGTGTGGGGAATCGATACCACGGGGCCAGTCATGATCGCGTCCAACCTCTGATGGAGTTCTGCCGTAAGCAGGCGTCTCGTGGGGGCGACGCCCTGCAGTCGGCCTTCGTCGTCCACTA
Organism: Candidatus Acetothermia bacterium; assembly: GCA_003552425.1. Next base: position 7,076 of record PUMC01000066.1, read on the forward strand.
CGTAGAAGTAGGCAATCCGCCCCATCGCACCGCGTTTTCTGATCTCATCAAGGACATCGCGCACCGGCATCGATGCGGGAAACGTAGCGACAGGCCGCCGCATCAGCGCGCTGACGGGCTGGGAGACGGGACACGAGGAGCCCGCGATGTTGCTCGGACGTTCCAGTAGCGCCTCCTTCCTCAACAAGCGCCACGCCACCAGACGTGGACACGATCAGCGAAGCCTTACAGCGCCAGCACCGCGTACCGCTCGCACGGATTGTACACGACGGGGTGTTGCACAAGGCTGTTCAGGGAGCTCACGCACACTGCCGGTCGCAGGCTTACCACACGGGCTGGTCAGAGGTCAGGGAGAAAGCGCGTGCGGCGGCGAGCATTGATGGGAGCCAGGCTCCGTGTTCAATGGAGGTGATAGTATCTACCGGGGAGTGGGGGAACCGACCGGCATAGGTGTCGCTGGGGTTCGTTCGGACCCGGTGGCTGGATCAGAGCTGGCGGTTCGCCTTGACCGATGGGAGGAACCATGACGATGCCCGCTATCGATGTTGAGGGCTTGTGCTATGCCTACGGCTCTGTCCAGGCGGTGAGGGGCATCAGCTTTCGCGTGATGCTCGGGGAGATCCTCGGCTTTTTGGGTCCAAATGGGGCAGGAAAATCCACCACCATCAAGATCCTAACAGGGCAACTTCCACCTCAGGGCGGTCGCGCAAGGGTTCTGGGAAGAGAGGTTGGGCGTGGTGACCGGGAGCTCCAGGCGCAGATCGGCGTGTGCTTCGAAGACAAGAACCTCTACTTAGACATGACGGCGCTGGAGAACCTGAACTTCTTTGCTTCGCTTTACGGCATTAAAGATCCACAGGCTCTGGAGGCCTTACGACGTGTGGGGTTGGCTGAACGTGCAAGGGATCGTGTTCACAGCTTCTCCAAGGGCATGCGCCAGCGTCTCATGGTGGCACGCACGCTCATCCACGGCCCGCGCGTTCTGTTTCTTGACGAGCCAACGGACGGCCTCGATCCGGTTACCGCAGCGGAGATCCGGAGGACGATTCGCGAAGAAGCGAACCGCGGCGCGGCGGTGCTCTTGACCACGCACGACATGTTTGAAGCCGACGAACTCTCCGATCGTGTGGCATTCATCAACGAGGGCAAGATCGTGGCTCTGGACACCGTGGAGAACCTCAAGCTTGCGTACGGGGAGCGTTCAGTGCGCGTGCGCTTGCGCGAACAGGACGGGGTTCGTGAAGAGCGGCTTGCGCTGACCGAGGACGGGGCATCGAAGTACCTTGCTGATCTGGCTGCATCGCCGGAGCTTCTGACCATCCACACGGAAGAGGCGACGCTGGAGGCAATCTTCATCCGGCTTACGGGCAGGGGGCTCGCTGGATGAGCGGTCGTGTCTCCCGCAGGGCTGTCGTCGCGGCGCTGATCCGACGGGAGTTCATTGTCTACTCCCGGGACAAGCTGTATCTCTTCCTGACGGGGCTCACACTTGTCTTCGTGGTGGGGGTCTTCTGGATCACCCCCGGTGAGGTCGATGACAACCTGACTGTGGCAGTAAGCCCGCCGCTCGAGAGGCTCATCGCGGAAGGCATGGTTGTCTTTGACGAGAACGGTGTGCTTGAAGCGACGCCCCATATGCTGCCAGCGCACGGTCGGGCGCCGCAGGAGGGGGTGCGGTTTCTCGAGCTGGAGAACAGAGCAGAGCTGCAGGCTGTACTTCGTGGGGAGATCGAGGCGTGGCTGAGCAAGAACGGAGAGTTGGTGCTTCGCCAAGCAGAGGGCCTTGATGATCCCCCCGAGGGCGCCGAACGCGTACACCCCACGATGGGGATTGCCTTCCCGGAAGAGTTTGCTGCTGATCTGGTTTCGAGTAGAGCGGGTGATGCGGTGATGATCTACGCACACGCATCCGTTCCCTTGGAGATCCGGGGCGCGCTGAGGAGCTTCGTCCACGAGATCGCCTACCAGCTCACTGGGCAGGCAGTTCCGGTGACGATGCTCGCGGAGGAGGTGACCGTACTCGGTCCCGACCGCGCCGGCGATCAGATCGCCTTACGGGAAAAGCTGATCCCGATGATTGCACTGATGATCCTCTTGGTGGAAACCTTGTCGTTGAGTTCACTCATTGCGAGGGAGGTTCTGCAGCGAACGGTGACCGCGGTGCTCGTCAGTCCAGCCTGTGTGAGTGACTTCCTTCTCTCGAAGACGATCTTCGGTGCTTCCTTGGGAACTGCACAGACCGTGCTCGTCCTGGCTTTGGTGGGTGCGTTCACGGCGACGAATTGGCCCCTCTTGCTTGTCAGCATGCTTGTCGGGGCGCTGATGTTCACCGGGGTAGCGATGATCGTTGGAGCGGC
>PUMC01000025.1 GCA_003552425.1 Candidatus Acetothermia bacterium
ACGGAAGCACTCGAGGGGGCCCTTACCTCTGGCACGCCGGACAGAAGAACGTACTGCGGCCACTCTGGACACATCGGAGCACGGTGCCCCCACACCTCACGCACAGGGCGCCCTCACGGCCATAGACGTTGAGCTCCTCGGCGAACCGCCCCCGCTCGCCCCGGGGTCCGCGGTAGCCGTCGTCGGTGAGTGTGGTTCCCTGTCGTTCGATGGCTTCCCTGAGCACAGCCGGAATAGCCGCACAAAGCTGCAGACGCTCGTCGTCCGCCAACGAACGCGCCGGGCGGCGCGGATCGATCCCCACGCGGAAGCAGATCTCCGAAGCGTAGATATTGCCAACCCCCGCTAGCTTCCGCTGATCCATAAGCCAAACCTTGATCGGCATGCGCGACTCGGCCAGCTTTTCCTCAAGCCTGTCGAGCCCATCAAGCGGCTCCGGGCCCAACGGAAGCTCGAGCGTCGAACCTTCGTTGACGCACACTGTGGCCAGCCTGCGCTGATCCACGAGCACCATGTTCCCCGTGGATAAGCGCCATACCACCCTCACCCGGGCATCGTCCGGCGGCATGCCCCACATCAGCCGTCCCGTCATCCGGGGATGCACGACAACCGTCTGCCCACCATCCGTGTGCAGCAGCACGAACTTCCCCCTACGACGCAAGCTACGCACCTGCGTCGGGGTTCGCACCTGCGCCAGTTCGGCCTCCAGCACACAGTCCACAGCCTGTACCTCGTGCAAGGTTGCTCCCTCGACACGGGGCCCAAGCCCACGGACCATGGTTTCCACTTCGGGGAGTTCGGGCACGCCGACTACCGTCGTTCGTAGATACGCTCCCCCCCGAGCAGCGTCATCTCTACCCGTACCTGCTCTCGAGGGGACGTACGAGGATCCGCGGACAACACCACCAGATCGGCCCGATAACCTTCGGCAATCCGACCCAGCTCCCGGTCTGCGTACACTGCCCAGGCCGAACCCATCGTGTACGCCCGAAGCGCGTCCTCAAGATCCACGCGCTGCAGCGCGTGCGGAGGTGCCAACACCGCTGCCACCCCGGAGAGAGGCCCCATCGGCATCCCGTCCGATCCAAAGGCCAGCGGTATTCCCCGTTCCAACACCCACGCGTGCGGATCAATTCTCCCCGCGCGTTCCACACCGAGGCGCGTCTCGTACATGCCCCCAGCACCTCCCCAGTTGGCGACGAAGTTTGGCTGCATGGAGGCCACGAGTCCCAACGCAGCCATGCGGTCCAACTGCTCTGGGGATGCGAGTTCCAGATGTTCGATGCGATGCCGGTCCTCGGGGATCGTACCCGTAGCTTGGGCGGCACGGAGCGCCAGCTCGATGGCCCGCTCTCCGATCGCATGAACCGCCAGCTGCAGTCCGGCAGTGCCCGCACCGCGCCACAGGCGCGTCAGCTGCGCCTCGTCCATGAGCAACGTACCCCGGGCACCGGCGTCCGTGTAGGGCTCATCCAACGCGGCACTACCCGCACCCACGGATCCATCGAGGAATACCTTGAGCCCCGCAAGCCGCAACAACGCGTCTCCAAAGCCTCGCTCAAGCTCCAGTTCTGCGAGTGACTCCAGCAACCTCCAAGGCAGGTACAGAAAGGCCCGCGTCTGCAGCAACCCCCGTCGCCTGGCCGTCTGATAGGCCCGCATCGCCACGCCCCCACCCATGTCGGCCACCGCGGTGATCCCCAGCGCTGCGGCATGACGCGAGGCCTCCGCCAACGCCTCCACTTCTTCTTCGCGCTCCAACCGTATCCCCGCCAGGAGTTCCCACGCCGGTTCCTCCCTCAGGTGCCCACGGTCTCGGTCCACAAGCTCCCCCTCGGGGGCCAGACAGCGCGCCAGCGCAAGCGTATTGCACACAGCCAGGTGTCCGTCCACGCGCACCGCACACACGGGCTGACGCGGAACCGCGCGGTCCAGGTCCTGAAGCTCAAGATAACGCCCCTCGGGCCACCGAGACTCGTCCCAGCCGCGGCCCACAACCCATTGCCCGGGGCGATCACGGGCAGCCTCGCCGAGCATCTCCAGCGCATCGGAGAGTGAGCGGGCGGGCGTCAGGTTCACGAAGTACGTGAGTTCAAGACCCGTCTGCAGAAAGTGTGTGTGGGCATCGAAGAAACCCGGGAGCAGAGCCCTGCCGGAAAGGTCGACCATCACAGTGTGATCATCGCGCAAGCGCACGACTTGCCTCAGCGGCCCCACCGCCTGGATCCGGCCGCAGGAGATGGCGACGGCGTCATGGGCAGGATCGCCCAACGGGAGCACACAACCGTGGAGAATCCTTTCGGTACCCATCCTTACAGTATTATAGCAGGCGGTGTGCCCCGCTCCCCATGACGGAGTAGGATAGGGCTGTGAGAACACTGGTGTTGAACCCGGACGCGTCAGGTATCAGCCAAGCGGCGGAGCGCATCTGCCAGGATGGAATCGTGGCATTCCCCACGGAGACCGTCTACGGCCTCGGCGCCAACGCCCTGTCCGCCAACGCTGTTGCCCGGGTGTTCGAGGTCAAGGGCCGTCCTCGGTTCGATCCCACGATCGTCCATGTCGCACATCGCGATACGGTCAACACCCTGTGGAAGTCCATCCCTCCGCTTGCCGAGAAGCTCATGGACCGCTTCTGGCCAGGGCCGCTGACGCTCGTGCTCCCCAAGCACAAGACCGTACCCGACATCGTCACGGCCGGGCTTCCTACCGTGGCCGTGCGCATGCCCTCGCACCCTGTAGCGCTACAGCTGATCGAGGTTTCCGGCCGTCCCATCGCCGCCCCAAGCGCCAACAGGTTTGGTCGATCGAGCCCCACGCACCACGACCATGTGCTGAGCGATCTCGACGGTCAGGTCGACGTCGTTCTCGCTGCCGGACCGTCCGCAGTGGGCATCGAATCCACCGTGCTGTCCCTGGCCGAAGACCCGCCACGCCTCCTAAGACCCGGCGGAACAGCACTGGAGGTGCTTCGCGAAGTCGTCCCGGATCTCCGTGTGGACAGCCCAGTGGGGCCGTCGAGTTCCCCCGGAACGCTTCCCAGGCACTACCTCCCCCGGACACCCTTGTTCCTCCTCGAAGAGGGGACGCCCTCGGGGAGGGGCGCGTACATCGACCGCCGTCGCTGCGGCATGCTGGCCTTCACCCAACGCTGGCAGGCATTCGGCCGGGTCGAGGTCCTCTCCGAGACGGGGGACCTGCGCGAGGCTGCAGCACGTTTCTTCGCGTCGCTCCGGGTGTTGGACGCGGCGGAGCTCGCCGCAATCGTCGCGGAGCCGGTCCCGGAAGAAGGGCTGGGGTTGGCCATCACCGACCGACTGCGCCGGGCCTCATCGGGACGGGCACGGCTGGCCGGCGATCGGGTGTGGATGATCCGGTGAAGCACTCAAGAAAGGAGTCCTGACGATGAAGCTCAAGGGTAAGCGTGTAGCCGTGTTGATCTCCGATATGTACCAGGAACTCGAATACTGGTACCCGTACTACAGGTTGAAGGAGGAAGGCGCTGAGGTGGTGGCCGTGGGCCCTGAGGTAGCGCAGTACAAGAGCAAAATGGGTTATCCCGCCAAGGCAACGCTGGCCGCCGACTCGGCACGCGCCGAGGAATTCGACGGGGTCGTTATCCCCGGTGGGTTCGCCCCCGACATCATGCGCCGCAACGCGGCGCTCGTGGAGTTCGTGAGGAAGATGGCCCAAACGGGCAAGGTGGTGGCCGCCATCTGTCACGGCCCGTGGATGCTATGCTCTGCCAAAGTGCTCGATGGAAAGCGCGTGACGAGCTTCATCGCCATCCGCGACGATGTCGAACATGCCGGCGCAACTTGGGTCGACGAACCCGTAGTCCGCGACTGGAACATCATCACTTCACGCGTCCCTGACGACCTCCCAGCGTTCACGCGGGAGATCATCGCGGCCCTGGTCACCGCATGAGCGAACGCAACAACCCCCGGTAACCCTCAGCGGCCTGCTCCACCTGTGTCGTGGGAACACCTTCATCAACCCGATGGGCCTGGCGTTCGTCGCCAGGCCCGTACCCAACCGTGGGTACCGCTCGCCGTCCAGCCGTCTCCACGCCGTCGGTGGAAAACCGCCACGCCTTCGTCGGAGGGTGCCCCAGCGCACACCAGATCTTGTCCGCCCACGGGTTCTCCAACGCCTGCCACCACGCAGGGAAGAACTGCTGCGCTCGTGCACGTTCTCCTGTATAGAAGACGAGTTCCACCGTCTCTACGGAGACGGGGATCCCACGGTAATCGGCCAGGACCGACGCAACCGTTTCTCCCCGTACACCGCGTCGATCGAGCAGACCCGAGCACCTCTCGGGAACCACCGGGGCAACCTCTCCGCCCGCCACGTACACCGGCACGAGCGTGGCCTGCCCGAGCACCGGATCCATCGGCAGCGGACGCGCCAGCATTGTCTGAAGGTGGCCCATGTACTTGAGCACGGCGTTGTCGCCCAGGTCGGGCATCGACGCGTGCGCCGGACTCCCCTCCACAGCCAGCCTCAACACAGCGCGGCCGCGGTGCCCGAGCGCCAGTTCCAGAGCGGTCGGCTCACCCAGAACGACGGCATCCGGCACAGGGACCACCTCGAGCACCCGGGACAGCGCCACACCCTCAGCGGTCTCCTCATGCGGTACGTAGACGAGCAACACCGTTCCCCGGATGTCCCCGGCAACGGCCTCGGCACCAGCGATCTGTGCGGCGATCGCCCCCTTCATGTCCACCGCCCCCCGCCCCCACAGAACACCGTCCTCGACCCGTCCGTCAACAGGCCTTTGCCAGCCGTTCTTGTCCAGGACAGGAACGGTGTCCATGTGCCCTTCCAGCATGAGCGTTGGGCCATCACCGCGGTGCAGGCGCCCCACCACCGTGCCCAACGGGCCGCGTTCGGCCTCGCAAAAGCAGCGAAGCTGGCGCAGCAGTTCGTCCGCCACGTCGGCCTCGCTTCCCGACAGGCTGGGGATGCCAACGAGCCGCGCGGCAAGTTGTACGGGGTCGATCATGCGAGGTGGATCTCCACGATGTCGCCATCCTGGACCACGTGATCCATCGGTGCATGCTGCCCGTCGAACTTGCCCGATCCCCACAACCGCACGAAGCGCAGCTTCTCCACAAACTCCCGGTGGATGTGCTCAACAAGATCGGTCACCGTCGATCCCTTGCGCAAGGTGTAAGGCTGTTCCATGTCCGCCGGCTTGCCAGGCTTCTTCGTGTACACACGCACCACATCACAGACGTCGAACAAGGCCCTGCGCACGTCGTCAAGGCCCCGCCCTTGCTCTACGGCCACAGCCACGACGGGAAACCGACCCGAAGCCCATGACGCTGCACGCGCCGAGCCCCCGGACGACAAGTCAGCCTTCGTAGCGAGCACCACGGTCCGGCGCTCCACCGTCCGCCAGTCGGCATGCCGGCTCGGCCCGTCGATCAGCTGCACGTGGCGCTCGTTGAGCATCTCCGTGATGATGTCCAGCGCGGCTTCGCTCTCCTCATCCGCAAGGTCAAAGCACAAGGCCACGGCATCGGCCGTGCGCACAGCCCCGAACACCCACCCTTCCGTGTACTCCACGCTCACCGGTGGCAGATCCACAAGCTGAATCTGAATATCCTCGTACAGCATCATCCCCGGGACCGGCCGAAAAGTGGACATGGGATACGGAGCCACCTCGGTCTTGGCGTTCGTCAGGGCTCCCACCAACGCGGACTTACCGGCGTTGGGGGGGCCAATGAGCACAACCTGCGCCGCGCCCTCCCGCTCCACGTGGAACGTGGGCGCTCCGGACTTACCGGAGCGCTTGCGCTGGTCCATCCGCTCCTTGAGCTTGGCCAACCGGCGCTTGATGTCGCCCTGCATCTTCTCCGTCCCCTTGTGTTTGGGGATCGTGGCCAACATCTCCTGCAAGGCATCCAGGCGCTCCTCATCGCTCTTGGCTTGTCCGAACCGCTGGCGCGCGGCCATGAATTCCGGTGTCAGGTTCGCAGGCATGGTGTCCTCCACCATGCATTGTAGAGGCGATGAAGATCCCGTTCTAGCGTGCGCCAACCCAAGTCCCCGGCTATAGTTTTGCTGCTATGGCCAACCGCATCAGCACCATGCTTAACCTCCGTTACCCGGTGTTCCTTGGGGGCATGGCCCATGTGTCCCGTCCCCCCCTGGCGGCAGCGGTCTCCGAGGCTGGAGGACTGGGGATCATCGCGTCAGGGGGCATGGACCCCGGAGCGTTGGAGGAGGCGATCGCCGAGGTCCGACGCCTCACCACAAAGCCCTTCGGCGTCAACCTCATGCTCATGGACCCCATGGTTCCCGAGCAGGTCGAGGTTCTGGTGCGCGCGCGGGTACCCGCCGTCACCACCGGAGCGGGGAGCCCGGCGCGGCACATCGACGCGCTGAAGGCGGCAGGAACACGCGTATTTCCGGTCGTTCCCGCCGTGTCGTTGGCGGTGCGTATGGCGAAGCTGGGTGCCGACGGCGTGGTCGCCGAGGGCACGGAGGCGGGGGGCCATGTGGGCTCCGTGACCACCATGGCACTCATCCCGCAGGTCGTGGACGCCGTCTCGATCCCCGTGGTGGCCGCAGGGGGCATCGGGGACGGCCGCGGCCTGGCGGCGGCCCTGGCGTTGGGCGCTGAGGCCGTTCAGCTGGGGACGCGGCTCCTGGCCTCCGCCGAAGCACCCGTACACCCCGCCTACAAGGAGGCGATCCTCAAGGCCAAGGACCGGGACACCATCGTCACCGGCCGGCTTGTCGGAAGGCCTGTACGGTGTCTTGAAAACCGCCTTTCCAAGGACCTGGCCCGATGCGAGGCAGACAAGCGATCGGCCGAGGAATTTGAACAGATGGCCACAGGCGGGCTCAAGCGTGCCGTGTACGATGGCGATCGTGAGCACGGATCGCTGATGGCTGGCCAGATTGCCGGGTTGATCCGCGCGACGCTTCCCGTGCAGCAGATCCTCGACGACATGGTCGCGGATGCTCGGGAGATCCTGTCCCGTAAGGGGGCGCTGCTCCCGTGAGCGTGGCGAATGCCCGCACCCTGCGGGATGTCGAACTCAGCAAGGTGCTCGATCGCGTGGCATCGATGGCTGGCTCCACACTTGGTGCGGACGTGATCCGCGCGTTGGAACCTTCGCCAGACTTCACGCAGGTGACCGAGGAGCTGGCGACCGTGGAGGAGATGCTGTCCGCAGTCCGCGATGGTTTCTCTCCCGGAGGTCTCCACGACCTCCGCCCCCTGTTGGCCGAAGCGCACGATCGAGGTTCCATCGCGCCCGATGCACTGCTTTCCGTTGCGGAAACGCTGGAGGCCGCCGTCCGTGTTCGCGACGCTTTTGCCGAGGATACCCCACGCCTTCTGTCCCTCGTGGAGCGGCTGTCGGATCAAGGTCAACTGGTGACCGCCATCCGGCGGGCGATCGACGATCGCGGCAGCATCCGCGAGGACGCCACCCCCAAGCTCCGCCAACTCCACCAGCAGCGTCGGCAGCTGGCCGACGGGATCCAGTCGGCCCTACGTTCCTTCATCGACGCGCATCGCGATTGGCTTCAGGAACCGGTGGTCACGCACCGCGGCGGGCGCCTCGTGGTCCCCCTCAAGGCAGGCCTGGCCAGCCAGGCCCAAGTCGTCGTCCACGACAGTTCCGCCAGCGGACAGACGCTGTTCGCGGAACCCTCTGCAGTTGTCCACCTGAACAACCGGCTCCGGGAGGTAGCTGACGCGATCTGGCGGGAGGAGCTGCGCATCCTCGCCGAGCTCACCGGCAACCTGCTCGCCGAGGAACCGCGGATCCGAGACGACCTGGAACGGCTGGGGAAGGTGGACGCCCTGTTTGCCAGAGCCAAGTACGCACTCCATGCCCGGGCCGAGATCCCCAAGCTGTCGCGCGATGGGCGTGTCAAGCTCCACGAGGCACGCCACCCGCTCTTGGGCGACCGCGCTGTGCCGATCTCGATCTCCTTTGGCGGAGAGCGCCGGATGGCCCTGATCACCGGACCCAACACCGGCGGCAAGACCGTATCGCTGAAGACAATCGGGCTGCTGACGCTGATGGCGCAGTGCGGGATCCCCGTTCCAGCATCTCCCCGAACGTGCCTCACCGTGTTCCGCCAGGTGCGCTCCGACATCGGCGAAGAACAGTCCATCGAGCAGGATCTGTCCACATTCTCCTCACACATGACGAACATCATCAGCCTTCTTGGGGACACCGATGAAGACACGCTGGTGCTCCTCGACGAACTGGGCGCGGGAACCGATCCCCAGGAGGGCGCCGCGCTCGGGCTCGCCATCCTCGAGCGGCTGCTGGAGGTGAACTGCCCGGCAGCCGTGGCCACGCACCTCACACCCCTGAAGCACTTCGCCATCTCCCACCCAGGGATTGTCTCCTGTTCCATGGAGTTCGACCTGGAAACCCTATCCCCGACCTACCGGGTCCTGGACGGTGTCCCGGGACGCTCCTGCGCGCTCATCATCGCCCGCCGGCTCGGGCTTTCCGAGGTGCTCGTCGAGCGGGCCCAAGCACGGCTCAGCACCGGAGAGATAGAGGCCGACGGGATCATCGAAGAGCTGCAGCGTGAACGCGGCGCTGCCCGGCGGATCCGCGCCGACCTTGAGTCCCAGCGCGACCGGCACAACAAGCTCCGCACCGAGTACGAACGGCGCTTGGCGTCCCTCAAGGAGAGAAAGACCGAAGCGCTCGGAGGCGAGCTTGCCCGCCTGGAAGGACACATTGCGGCGACCCGTCAGGAACTCGGCGAGCTCATCGCCCAAGCCCGTGCTGAGCAGGACACCGAAGCCCGCCGTCAAGCGCTCCACAACCTTGAGCGGATCGCCGAGACCCTCCCCGAGCTCCCCAAGGAGAAGCCCCACCAACGCCACAATGCACGGGAGGGCGATACGGTGAAGATCCGGAGCACCGGGGCCCTGGGCGTTGTGCGGCGGGCCGATGACCGTCGCGTGGAGGTGGAGGTGAAGGGCCGACGGGTGGAGCTTCCTCGGGAAGCCGTAGAACCCTCCGAACGCCCGCTTCCCAAGTCCTCCGGACCACCACGGTACGCGGGCCGTGCGGACGCTCCGCTGGAGATCTCCGTCCGAGGGATGACCGTGGCCGAAGCCACCATGGCCGTTGAAGAGTGGCTGGACCGTCTCCTCCTTTCGGGCATCCGCTTCGGCCGCCTCGTGCACGGCAAGGGAACCGGTGCCTTACGACAGG
>PUMC01000114.1 GCA_003552425.1 Candidatus Acetothermia bacterium
AGGACTATCCTGAGGACGAACTGATGGAGGTGTGGGGCCTCACCCCGCCCGATTACCCCTTCGGGATCTACGATGGTCCGTCCCTCCCTGAGATCGACGATCGAGACGGTTTCGAAGGGGTCATCGTGCTCTACCGGCGGCCGATGGAGGAGTGGAGCCGTACCGAGCACGAGCTTCGCGACCAGATCCGGCGCACGGTGTACCATGAACTCGGCCATCGCCTGGGCTTCCCCGAGGAGGGAATGCCCGACGTGTTGCGTGGTGGTGTGGGGGGCCGCTGGGCTTCCGATGCCCTGCGCAGAGAAGCAGCGCGCTTCCTCCAGCAGGCCCGCCATGATGCCGCGGCCGCGCGTTGCCTCCTCAGGGAGGGCGCCTACGACTGGGCGCTCGATGCTGCCCTGGCGGCCGCTGAACGGGGGCTGCGTGCCGCGCTGATGGCCGGCGGTCAGGATCCGGACGCGCTCACCGAGGACGGTGTCGGCGAGCTCCTCGGGCGGTTGGTCTCCGGGGACCGCAGTTGGCGCGCCTACAAGGCGTTCGTCCGGTTGAACCGTGTGAACACAGGGATGGGCGCCGCTTCGCTCCCTCCGCCGGCTGAGCGGGTGCGCGAGGGGGTGGCAGCGGAGGCGGTGGACCTTGCAGATCGCCTGTTAGAGCATGTTTCTGGGGAGGTGAACCGATGAGCGCGACAACAGAGCTCCGGATCCACGGGTCGGCCGTGCGGCTTCTGCAAGGCGACATCACAGCGCAGGACACCGATGCGGTTGTCAACGCTGCGAACCCTGACCTCGCCCCGGGCGGGGGTGTTGCCGGGGCCATCCACCGGGCGGGCGGGCCCGCGATCACCGAAGCTTGTGCGCATCTCCGGCGCGAGCGGGGGCCTTTGCCGACGGGGGAGGCGGTGATCACCCCGGGGGGTGCGCTCGCCGCGCCGTGGGTCATCCACACGGTGGGCCCGGTGTGGTACGGAGGCACCGGCGGTGAACCGGGACTCCTGGCGTGTTCGTATCGGGCGTGCCTTGCCATCGTTCGGGAGCAGGGGCTGCGCACGGTGGCGTTTCCCAGCCTGTCCACGGGGGCCTACGGTTACCCGTTGGACAAGGCGGCCTCCGTGGCGTTGGGAACGGTTGTTGCGGACCTTCGGAAGCACAAGGACACGCCCATCGAGGTGCGGTTCGTGCTCTTCTCCGCGCGGGACCTTGCCGCGTACGCGGCTGCCTTGGGGGACCTCGCCGAGGGGTAGCGCAGCCCTGCCTGGCAGGGAGCGGCGAACCTCCTATAATCCTCAGCATGCACGCAGAACATGTAAAACCCGCGCAACCAAGAAAGACGGCGCAAGTCCGCTTCCCCGATGGACGGGTCTTCGAGGGTCCTGTGGGGACGCCTTTGTGCGCGTACACGCAAGCCGCCTACCCCGATGCCGCTGTGCCGCCCCTTGCGGGGGTGGTCGACGGCGAGCTGAGGGAGCTTTGTACGCAGGTCGTGCGGGACGCGGAACTCCGCCCGACGTTCCTCACCGATTCGGAGGGCATCCGCATCTACACGCGATCGCTCAGCTTTCTGCTCGTGGCCGCCGCGCGCGAGGTGTACCCGGGGGCACGCCTCATCGTCGATCATTCGGTCCCCTTCGGGGGTTACTACTGCCGCGTCCTTGGTCGTGATCCCTTGTCCGCCGAGGAGCTCAAGACCCTCGAGGGGCGGATGCGCCGGCTTGTCGAACAGGACCTCCCCATCGTCAAGGAAGAGGTGCCGCCCGAGGATGCCCGAGCCTGGTTTGCCGAGGACGGGGCGACGCACAAGGGGGAGCTGTTTGCCGACGCTTGGGACCGGGCCACCGTACCCTTGTACCGCGTTGGTGACCTGCGCGATTACTTCTTCGGACCGCTCGTATCGTCGACCGGCTACCTCCGCTACTTCGCGCTTGTCCCCTATCACGATGGGTTCATCCTGCGGTTTCCGCGACGCGAGCGGCCGACCGAGCTTCAGGATCTCGAAGACTACAGCGTCTTGTGGCAAGTGTTCCAGGAGTACGTGCGGTGGCTGGAACTCCTGGGTGTGTTCGACGCCTGGAGCGTCAACGAGGCGGTGAAGAGCGGGCGTATGCGCGAGGTGATCCTCGTCTCCGAGGCGCTGCACGAGCTTCGTGTGGGGGAGATCGCTCAGCGCATCGCGGAGCTTCCCGAGGAGCGGCGACAGGTGGTCCTCGTCGCCGGACCCTCATCGGCGGGAAAGACGACGTTCTCCAAGCGGCTCGCCGTGAAGCTCCTCGCCCAGGGGCTGCGCCCTTACCCCGTGGCCATGGACGATTACTTCTTCTCCAGGGAGGAGATGGCCCGACGGGGTTTGACGGACTTCGACGACCTGTCCGCGGTGGACCTACCCCTGTTCCACGAGCAGGTGGAGCAACTCCTCGACGGGCGGGCGGTGCGCCTGCCCCGGTTCGATTTCCCCACCGGGGAGCGCCAGGCTGGCCTGGAGCTCCAGCTCCGTCCGGGCGCGGTGTTGTTGGTGGAGGGGCTCCACTGCCTGAATCCGGAGTTTCTCCCCGGAGAGCTCGGTACGCACGCCTTCCGCACCTACGTGTCGGCCCTCACGCAGCTGAAGCTCGATGACCATGTGCGGCTGTCCACGACGGACACCCGGCTCATCAGGCGTGTGGTCCGCGACGTCGCCTACCGGGGCTACAGCGCCGAGGACACGTTGCGGCTGTGGGCCAACGTACGCCGGGGGGAGAAGCGCAACGTGTTCCCCTATCAAGGGCGCGCGGACGTGATGTTCAACTCGGCGTTGGCCTACGAGTGGTCGGTGCTCCGCCCTGTGGTGGAGCCCCTGCTTCGGCAGGTGCGCCATCCCCGGTACCGCATGGAGGCCCAGCGGCTCCTCGACACGTTGCGCTGGTTCAAGCCGTCGTCGAAGGACGACGTCCCTGCCACGTCGATCCTCCGGGAGTTCATCGGAGGCGGCGTGCTCACTGACTACTTCCCCAGCCCCGAAGAGCGGGCAGCAAGGAGGCGACGATGACCGAACACGCTTTGTGGAAGGACTTCGACCAGGTGCAAACGCAGGTGGGCGGAAACGGGGCCCTGCTCATCGGACAGGCCCCGGGCGGAACGCCCAACCCGATGACGATCGGCTGGGGCCTTGGCGGTACGTGTTGGGGCCGGTCGGTGTTCCTCGTCCTCGTGCGGCCCTCGCGCTACACGCACGGCCTCATCGAACAGAGCGGGGCGTTCACGGTAAGCGTTCCGGCAGGGGGGATGGAACGCGAGCTGGCCGTGTGCGGGACGAAGTCGGGACGCGACATGGACAAGATCGCTGAACTCGGGCTTGCGATTGCCCAAGGCACGGCGGTGTCCGTGCCCACGCTGGACTTCCCCGGGGTGCACTACGAGTGCCGGGTCCTTGCCAAGACCGATCTCGTGCCCGATGGGCTCCTGAGTGACGAGGTCCGGTCCAAACACTACCCGTCGGGTGATCTCCACACGCTCTACTTCGGCGAGGTGCTGGCCATCCACCGGCGGTAGGCGGGCACGGGTTCTAAGAAGGGGTACAGCCTCCCCGGCCCGCCCGGCCGGGGAGGGCGCTGCCGCCTCAGGCGTCCGGTTCCTCCTCGATCGTTTCGTCGTTCTCCGGCTCCGGTTCTGGTTCGGGCTCCGGTTCGGGTTCAGGGTCGGGCCGCACGTCCGGTACGGGTGGCGGCTCGATGTCGCCGATTGCGCCGAACGCTAGCCGCACCCCGAAGAACGGTGCCATCACGTCGACCTCACCACCGGCGATGTCCCGGTCGTGGTCCTGCCACCGGCCGGGCAGCCCTGCCATGTAGCCGGCCCACCCTTCGAGCCCCAGGAAATCGAGGAGCTGGAACTGAAGCCTCACGTGCACCATCGCCCCAAAGAAGGCGCGCTGCAGGTGCACGGTCGTCGGGTCGCCGATTGCGTCGTCGAAGTCCTCCGCGTAGCGGGCGCGCACGGTGAGTTCAAGATCGCCTCCACCGATCACGCCACCGAAGCCGAGGAGCGCCCTCGGAGCCAGGCGCTCCACACGTTCGAGTTGGAACCCACCGAACGAGAGCTGGAGCGACGCGCCCTTCGGGCCCACCATCGCGTCGGTGGATCCCGAGATGCCGATGCCGCCCAGCGCTGTCCCGCCTGTGACCCCAGCCAATCCGCCCCCGCCGAACACGAGCAGCTGCTCGGGAAGTGCCGGGTAGTCCGCGCCGGTGAGGGAAGCGTTGAGGCCCGCCAGATCGAGCGTGATCAGCCCCAGCATCGGTCCACCGATCCCGAAGCCCGCCTCCTGGCCAGCTGCCCCGACCATCAGGAGCCCGCCCAGGAACACCGTCAACAAAGCTCTCCGCATAGCTTACCTCCTTGCACAGATAGTGTGCGGAAGATGCCTTGGATGCAATGCCGCCCTCCTGTCGCTTCGCCATCCCACGTGGGCTCGCCCTGCACCACGCCGTGGAGTATTCTGCCCCCATGGGCGAGCTTCGAATCCGCGGCGGTACGGTGGTCACCCCCAAAGGGCCCCGCCGCGCCGACCTTCTTGTCCGCGATGGGCGCATCGTCCGCGTGGGCCGCGTGCCCCCCGGAGGGAGGTCGTGGTCGGCGCACGGACGCATCGTTTTCCCCGGCGTGATCGATGCCCACGTGCATCTTTCACTTCCCGTGGCCGGTACCCGTTCCGCCGACGACTTCCTGTCCGGTACCCGCGCCGCGGCAGCGGGCGGGGTGACCACGGTGGTCGACTTCACCCTGGGCGCACCGGAGACCACGCTCCCCGAGGCGATCGAGCGCCGCATCGCCGAGGCCGCTCCCGCGGTGGTGGACTATGCCCTGCGCGGGGAGATGGTCGGCTGGACGGCCGACCGCACGGACGAGATCGCCGCAGCGGTAGAGCTGGGCGTGCGCGCGTTCAAGTTCTACCTGAGCTACGCTGAATCGGGCCGCAGGACCTCCCTCGGTACCCTGCGGGCCGCCATGCACGCCATCCGTTCCTTTGGGGGCGTGGCCATGGTGCACGCTGAGGCCCAGGAGCTTACCGACCCGGAAGGGGGGCCCACCCCCAAGGCTCGCCCAGCCGTCGCCGAGGCGGCCGCCGTGGCCGAGGTGGGAGCCCTCGCCGCGGACACGGGCTGTGCGGCCTACATCGCCCACATCTCAAGCGCACAGGGCTTGGCGGCGCTCGAGGCAGCGCAGCTCAGCGGTGCCCCGATTGTCGGCGAGACATGCCCCCAGTACCTCCTCCTCACCGACGAGGTGTACAGACGCGATGATGGCCACCTGTTCACCGTCGTTCCCCCCCTGAGAACCCATGCCGACGGCCGGGCGCTGTGGCGGGCCCTGGGGGCGATGGCCCTCCAGGCTGTGGCCACCGACCACTGCCCGTTCACCCGCGAGCAAAAGGAAGCGGGTCGCACGGACCTTTCCAGCGCGCCCTCCGGGCTTCCGGGCCTTGAACTCCTCCCGGCGCTCCTTCTTTCCGAGGGTTGGGCCAAGGGCCGTCTTTCGCTCCGCAAGGCAGCCTGGTACCTTGCCGAGGGTCCGGCCCGCGCGTTCGGCCTGTTCCCGAGGAAAGGTGCCATCGTCCCCGGTGCCGATGCCGACCTTCTCCTTTGGGACCCGCGCATCGAGCGCACCGTGACCGCGGACACGCTCCACATGGCAACGGACTTTTCCCCGTACGAGGGGCATGCGCTTTCCGGTTCTCCAGTCAGCGTCCTCTCCCGCGGGGACTGGCTCATGAGGGACGGTGAGCTCCTCGCCACGCCGGGCCGGGGGCGGTTTATCCCCTGGGGGAAGGCCGAGCGATGAAGCGTGCACTTGTTCGCGGCGCCGGCGATGTGGCCACGGCGGTGGCCCTTGCCCTCTGCCAGAAAGGCTACACGGTCTTGTGCACGGAACGCCCGCACCCGACAGCGCTCCGCCGGATGGCCTCCTTTGCCGAGGCGGTGTACGAAGGCACGTGGACGGTGGACGGTGTCGAGGCCCGGCTGGCGGGCACCGTGCCCGAAGCCCTGGCCCTGGCCGAGCGCGGAACGATTCCGGTGCTCGTGCCCGAGGGGGACGCCATCCCTGAGCTCAACCCTGAACTCCTCGTCGACGCGCGTATGGCCAAGCGAAACCTCGGCACAGGCCTCGATGAGGCCCCCACGGTCATCGGTCTTGGCCCTGGGTTCACCGCGGGTGAGGACTGTCACGCCGCCGTGGAGACCCTCTCCGGGCCCGACCTTGGGCGCGTATACCAAAAGGGTTCGCCGCTTGCCCCCACGCACCGTCCGTGCGTGATCGGCGGGCTCGGCGATGCGCGTGTCCTCCGCGCCCCTTCCGAGGAGCCGTTCGTCGGGTTCCGGAAGATCGGCGACGGGGTAGCGTCCGGGGATTGGGTGGCCTCGTGCGGCCGCCATCGGCTGCGCGCCCTCTGTAGCGGTGTCATCTGGGGGATCCTCCGCTCGGGGATCACCGTCCCGCCCGGCACCAAGGCCGTAGAGGTCGACCCCCGCAACAACCCAGATCTCCCCTACAGTGTGGCCGACCGAGCCCGCAACGTGGCCAGCGCTGTCCTCGCTGCCCTTGAACGTCTGCGTTGATCATCATCCCCTAGTCGGGTCGCGTGTGGATGGTATGATCCTCCGGCATAATCACCCCGATGAACCTCCTCGACCTCTCCTACGAGCAGCTCGCCGAACTCCTTGCCGCCTGGGGGGAGCCTTCCTTCCGGGCCCGGCAGGTGTGGGGCTGGCTATGGCGGCGGTTGGCCGACGATTTCGAGGCGATGACCGATCTTCCGGGTGGCCTCCGGCAGCGGCTCGCTGATGTGTCCCGGGGGTGGACCGCCGTTCCGGGCGCGCTCCAGCTCGACGCTGACGAGGGCACCGAGAAGGCGCTTCTTTCCTTCCCCGATGGGGAGGCGGTGGAAGCGGTGCTCATGCGGGAAGGGACCCGGCGGACGGTGTGCGTCTCCACCCAGGTAGGCTGCCCTGTGGGCTGCGCGTTCTGTGCCACGGGGCAAGGGGAGTGCTCACGGTCGCTGAGTGCAGGGGAGATTGCCGCTCAAGTGCTTCACTTCGCCCGACGTCTGGCCGCCAAGGAAGAGCGGGTGACCCATGTGGTGGTGATGGGGATGGGCGAGCCCCTCCTCAACTACGCGGCTACACTGCGGGCGATCCGCAACCTGAACCAGCCGGAGGGTTTTGCCTTGGGGGCTCGGCGGTTCACCCTGTCCACCGTGGGTGTGGTCCCGGGGATCCGGAAGCTCGCCAACGAGGGCCTCGAACTCAACCTGGCCGTTTCGCTCCACGCGCCCAAGGATGAACTCCGCGCAGAGCTCGTGCCCGCAGCCCGTCGGTGGCCCATCCGCGACGTGCTCGCTGCGGCGGACGACTACGCTTCGTCCACCGGGAGGCGGGTGAGCTACGAGTACGTGATGCTCGCTGGGATCAACGATGCCCCGGTCCAGGCCCATGCCCTGTCAGGGCTCTTGAGGGGGCGCTTGGCCCATGTGAACCTTATCCCCTACAACCCTGCGCCCGGACTTCCTTTTGAGCGCCCGCCTGACGAACGGGTGGAGAACTTCCGGGTGATCCTCGTTCAGCGGGGTGTCGAGGCCACGATCCGCCGCTCCCGGGGAACGCGCATCGCTGCCGGCTGCGGCCAGCTGAGCGTGCGTCACTGATCAGACGCTGCATACCTAGGCGGTACTCTGGCAGTGTCTACAGCGTCAACGGTTGTGAGCTCATCGAAACCTCACGGTGAGCGTTGCTCGGAACGCACTGCCGAGCGCACTGTGGAGGATCGTGACGCCTTCGATCTGCAGTGTGCTCCACCGCGCAACGAGGCCCAGCGCGACCTGCGATGGCGAAAGCCCCATCTGGATGCCGATGCCGTGGATCCACGCCTCGGCACCTGCCCGAAGGGTCAAGGGGCCGTCGCCCAAGCCTTCCAGGGACATGGTTGCCTGACCCCAGAGAAGCTCGGTCAAGTGCAGGGGCACAGCAGCGCCGACGGCCAGCCGCTGGGGCCAGGGTTCGATATGCCCGTCACGCCCAACCACATCCTGGGACCACAGGCCCTCGACGACGAACCCGAGGCTGAACGGTCCGCGCCACAAGAGGGCTAGATCCGCTGCCCAGCCTCTTGTGTCTCCCGGGGCCAGCATCCTGACGGCCCGTCCCCTTGCTCCTACGGAGAATCCCCAGAAGAGCGGGATCCCGATCCCCGCCACCCCTCCGAGGGACACGTAGGCGAGATCGGGCTCGATAAGCCCTGAGTGAACAAGGGTAATCGCGGTCCCCAGCCAGGGTCCGGCGGCGGCCACGGTGGTGACGGATGCCGCCCCAAACTGATCGGCATAGGACGTGGAGATCCCCCAGCCTTGGAGGCGGGCCAGGCCCGCCGGGTTGTACAAGGGCGCCCATTCGTCATCGGCCACGGCGAGGAACGCCCCACCGAGGGCTATCGTCCTGGCGCTGCCAGAGAGCTCAAGCGGCATGCCCACCCCGTGGTACGCTGTCGCTGGAAGCGATGTTCCCACGAGCAGGGGGAACAACAGGGCAAGCGTTATCCATCTCATCGCTGCACCACCAACCGCTGCACTTCCGAGCTTGCCTGGTCGGTGATCAGTACCGCCAGGTACAGGCCGTCCGCCACCAGGCGGTTCCACCGGGTGATGAGGTCCCACCGGTACTGGCCCTGCGGTTGCTCAAGGGGTACCGCCAGGAGCCTCCGCCCCGACAGGTCGTAGATGTGAAGGTCCCCGCGAGCTGTTCCCTCAGGGAGACGGTAGGTGAGCACCGCTTCCGTGCGGACGAGTTTCTCCAGGAGTTGAAGCACGGGACGTTCTCCGGGCAAGGGCAGGTCCTCATCGGGCAGGGTGGCCACCGAAGCCAGGACGTCGAGTTTCCCTGAGCCCCAGGCGTCGTTGGGGACGATGCCTGTGTGGCTGTCCGGCCGCGCCGCCGTGGTGAGGGCGAGTGCGAGTTCCTGCCAGTCAAGTTCCCGCTCTAGGCTTAGAAGGAGTGCCGCTGCACCGGCGACATGGGGGGCGGCCATGCTCGTCCC
>PUMC01000035.1 GCA_003552425.1 Candidatus Acetothermia bacterium
ACCGCATACGAGCTAATCTGCCCACACTGAAGCTTCTCCTGGACGGAGGCGCACGCGTCGCCGTCTGCACCCACCTCGGCCGCCCAAAGGGAAAGCCCGTACCTGAGCTTCGCGTCGATCCCGTGGCAGCCGCTCTGGGTACACTGCTGGGTTGTGACGTTCCCAAGGCCAGCGACTGCGTTGGGGCGCCCGTGCGCGCAGTCCTCGATCGCATCGAGCCCGGAGGCGTAGCGATGCTGGAGAATGTGCGCTTCCATCCGGGAGAGGAAGCCAACGTTCCCTCGTTTGCCAAGGCCCTGGCCGAGCCGTTTGACCTGTTCGTCAACGATGCCTTTGCGACCACGCATCGCGCCCACGCATCCACCACCGGGGTAGCACACCACCTCCCCGCCTACGCGGGACTCCTTGTGGAACGGGAAGTACAGACCCTTTACGGTTTAGTGAACAACCCGCGCAAGCCTTACTACGTGCTGGTCGGGGGGAAGAAGGCCAAAGACAAGCTCGGTGTCCTGACAGACCTCCTGGGCAAGGTGAACGGCTTTCTTGTGGGCGGAGGGGTGGCGTTCACGTTCCTCAAGGCACAGGGTCATGAAGTGGGTAACTCCGTGGTCGATGAGGACCTCTTGGACACCATGCGGGAACTGCTGGCGCAAGCAAGATCCCAGGGCACGGAAATCTTGTTGCCCACAGACGTGGTGATCGCGCAAGAGCTCAGCAACGCGAGCCCCAGTAAGCTGGCCCAAGCCACCGAGATCCCCGAGGGATGGATGGGCCTGGACATCGGCCCAGAGACCGTAGACCGCTACTCCGCCATGCTCGAGGGCGCAGGATCCGTAGTCTGGGCAGGTCCGATGGGTGCCTTTGAGTTCGAGGCATTCGCACAGGGAACGAAGGCCATCGCCGAGGTGCTCGCTGGCATCAAGGGGTTCACCGTGGTGGGCGGCGGAGAGACCGGAGAGGCGGTCTCCCGGCTGGGTCTGGAAGGCAAGTTTGGACACCTATCGACCGGCGGAGGAGCGACGCTGGCCTTTCTGCGCGGCAAGGCCATGCCGGCGCTGGAACCACTGTGGGACGGCTGACGATCACGACACATCCGCACCGTTGCCACCGCCGCTAGAACTCCACCAGCACCGCAGGCTATAATCGAGCGCCACGCGGGCATAGCTCAGTCGGTAGAGCGTCGGCTTCCCAAGCCGAAGGTCGCGGGTTCGATCCCCGCTGCCCGCTCCAGGTAGGGGACTCCGTGTTGTGCCCTTCCCTGGAGTCCGCACGCCTCCCTTTGTGTGAACGGACGATCTGCAGCACATTCCATGTGCCGCGGCACACATCCAGCTGTTCGAGCACCTCGATGGCAGCGATCTCTTTCTCCTCGCCGCAGACCGTCGACAAAGAGCCCCTCGCCTTGTGTGCCAACCAGCCTTGTGTGCCAACCAACGGATCAAGGTATGCCTTCACCGTGGGGTGCCTGTTACCGGATCGCACCGACATAGGATGCATCCAAAGTCTGTTGTTAGAATCGTTAGCAACGCTACCGTTGTAGCTCGGTGTAGCTGCTGGAAGGAGCAACATCATGAACAACAAAGCGAAGATGCACACGGGAGAACTCTACTTGCCCACTGACAAGGACATCATGAAGGAGCAGCTGGAATGCCTTGACAGACTCTACGACTTCAACATGACGCGGCCACGCGAGCAGGAGAAACGAAAGCGAATGCTGAAGGAGATGTTTGCGGAAATAGGAGAGGGATGCTACATAGAGCCACCTCTGCACACGAACTTCGGCGGCAAGCATGTGCATTTTGGCAAGCACGTCTATGCGAATTTCAACCTGACACTGGTCGATGACACGTACATCTATGTGGGAGACTACACGAACTTTGGCCCCAATGTTACCTTGGCAACCGCAGGGCATCCGCTACATCCCGAACTCAGGAAGAAGGCCTACCAGTACAACGTTCCCATCCATATCGGCAAGAACTGCTGGATTGGAGCGGGTGTCATCATCGTGCCGGGGATCACGGTCGGGGACAACGCCGTCATCGGCGCTGGCAGTGTCGTAACCAAGGATGTCCCTTCGAATGTCGTCGCTGTGGGTAATCCATGCAGGGTGTTGCGACCGATCAACGAACATGATAGGGAGTACTATTTCAAAGACAGGCGGATTGACGAATCCTTGAAGCGCACAGTCTAGCGATATGTCTCCAAGAGAACACCTCCCGGCTGTTCAGCTGGCGCACCGTCATCGTTGTCCAACTGGATGATGGGGAAACGACATCCGGCAGCAAGCCTGTTACCGTACCACACGCCCAGGCGACAGAGCGGTCGCCACACAGCGATCTCCGCAGACACAAGATGAGAGGGCGCAGCAGGAGGCCTCGACGATGCATGGAGGTACAATGACCCAGCCAGGAGGAGGTGCCATGATACGACCTATGCGACTGCTGCTGGTGGTGCTGTTGTTCTGCACCACCATCGGGGCGGTGGTGGTGTGTGGACACTCTGCCGGAGGACCTTCTGCCCAAGGCGCGAAGGACATGGACCTTGAAGAACCGGCCCTTCTTCCACCCGCTGAGCAAGAGCTGTTGGCC
Organism: Candidatus Acetothermia bacterium; assembly: GCA_003552425.1. The sequence goes on from PUMC01000035.1 coordinate 2,589, forward strand.
GATGAACTGTTCGACCGGATCGAAACACTGGACAGCCATGCGCTGGAACCCATGGAGGCGCTCTACCTGAGGGTGATCAGCGAGGCACCTGCTACACTGCACGCGGAGTACGCCTACTGGCTGCTCAGCAACATGTACATGCGGGCCTTCTCGCCGGCCCGCCACGCCGAAGCTGCCAGCCTGCTTGAGCACTACCTGGAACGGTACCCTGACTCTCTGTTCCTCGAGGAACTGTTTCCCCTGTTCGCCCGGCCTGGTATCTCGCTGGTGGAGAGGCGCTTGCTTGTCCTCTACGACTACATCGAGGCCTGGGAGAGAGCGGCCGCTCTGTATGACAGACTCATACCCGATCCAACAGACGTTGCGCCATCGCTGGTTGACCAGCTCTTTCTGTATGGGGACACGATGCAGAGGGTCTCTCGCACGGACGAGGCCATCGCTGCCTATCGAACGTATCTTCGGAGCAAGGAAGGGCTCATGCCCTGGTTGCGCGACGCTGCCCAGCAGAGGCTCATCGATCTGGGCGCCGAACCGGTCCCGGACGAGCAGCTGGCCGATGCTCCGCCTCCTTGAACAAGAACCTGCAGACGGATTGTGGGCGCGTACCGTCAAAGCGCTCGAGCGAGAACCTGAAGAAGTCTCCCGTACAGGGTGGAGCACCGCCCCTTGCTGCGTGCGGAGTGCCATAGGGCAAGCCTCGGGTGAAGCGGTCGTCACGTGGTAGGATGAGCCCATGGGAGGTGGTGCGGGTGAGACCAAGGCACCGAACACTGCTGTTCCTGTTGGCCGTTGTTGTTTGGGTGTGGGGAGGGGCTGCGTCCGAACCCGTGCTGGCCGAGTATCCCCTGGAAGGACACCGCGGAACAATCGCCGCGGTCGCGTTCAGCCCGGACGGCGCCTTCCTGGCCAGCGCTTCGCTCGACGGCACGATCCGCCTATGGGATCCGGAAGGAGCTACGGAAGCGAGCATCCTCCTCGGTCACGAGCATTTCGTGAACACGCTTGGCTTCGCTCCACAGGGCATGCAGCTGGCGTCTGGCGCAGCTGATGGGGAGGTGCGCCTGTGGGCACCCGCCATCGAAGCCGATCCTGCTGGGGAATGGGTGACCACGTCGACGTTTCTCCCGGTTGCCGGCGCCATAACGCAGGTGGCCTTCTGCCCGGAGGGCACGTACCTTGCCAGCGCCTCCGAAGATGCCCGTGTGCGCGTGTGGCACGTCGCCGAGGCCGAGGAGGTCACGGTGCTTACTGGGCACGGCTTAGGCGCCACGTCCGTGGCCTTCAGCCCTGACGGCATGCTCCTTGCCAGCGGATCCACCGATATGACCGTCCGCATATGGAATAGGGAAGACGGTGAGGCCGTTCACATTCTGCACGGACACACCTACGCTGTCCAGGCGGTGGCCTTCAGCCCCGATGGGAATCTGCTGGCCTCAGGATCGGCTGACCACACGGTCCGCCTCTGGGATCCCACAACGGGCGATGAGCTGGCTGTCCTACGCGGGCACAGGGGTTGGGTGGAATCGGTGGTCTTCGCACCCGATGGGGAGCTTCTGGTATCCGGCGGGGGCGACGGCGAACTCCACTGGTGGGAGATTCCTGAGGGCAATCCTGTGTTCACGTTGAAGGCGGACAGGTACTCGGTGCGCGCGGTGGCCTTCAGCCCGGACGGACGGTGGTTGTCAAGTGGAGGGGGGGACACGAAGGTCCGGTTGTGGCGCTTGGCAGGAAGTTGAGCCTGCGGCCGTGCGTGGCGTAGAGTTTGGCGGTCGGAGCCACCGGCCTGGGGGGTGCTGCGTTGGAAGGACCGGCTTTGGACCTAAGCTTGGAGCGGTTAGCCCAGGATGCGTGTGTGTGCCAGCTCTGCCAGCTGGCGAATACCCGTACCAATGTGGTGTTTGGAGAGGGCCATCCCCAAGCCGAACTCATGTTCATCGGGGAGGGTCCTGGTGAAACCGAGGATCACACGGGACGTCCGTTCGTCGGCAAGGCTGGCCAGAAACTCACCGAGATCCTGAAATCGGTGAAGATCTCCCGTGACGATGTGTTCATCACCAATATCGTTAAGTGCCGCCCACCGGAGAATCGTGTGCCTGCACGTGGAGAGATGGACGCCTGTGCGGATTGGCTCACCGCCCAGATCGGGCTGATCCGGCCACTGCTCATCGTTACCTTGGGCAACACGCCCACGCAGCACTTTCTGGGCCGAAACGACGGCATCGGGCAGCTTCGAGGGAAGCTGTACAAGTGGAAGGGGGGCATCGAGGTCTTCCCGATGTTCCACCCCAGCTACCTGCTTCGATATCCGAGCAAGACAAAGGGGAGTCCCAAGTACCTGACATGGCTCGATATTCAGACAGTCGCCGAGAGGATCTCGTTCCTCCGCTCCCGGACCCCCGGGAGCTGACCGAGACGCAGCGCCGAGAGCTGTGCGAGCAGGCGCTCGAACAAGCCGAGCGTCTGCGCCGTGCCAAGCGCTATCGGGAGGGGATCGATCTCCTCGTTGATGTCCTGAAATACGGTCTCGAGAAACCCCAGCTCTACTTCAGGCTGGGTAACCTGTACTTCGACGGCGAGGATCTCGCGAGAGCGGAGTACGCCTATAAACGGGTTATCGCCGAGGATCCAACCCACGCTTCGGCACACCACAACTTGGGAGTCGTCTACCGAAGACAGAAGCGCATTACGGAATCGGTGCGCTTCCTGAAGAAGGCCCGTCGTCTGGAGCTTCGTCACCCGCGCCGGGTGGACGTGTCTCCAGAGCAGAAGAAGACGCTGAAGCGAGCGGTCCTCCCCGTTCTTGCGGTGCCCGCCTTCATCTTGGTTGTCATCGTCATCGTTGTGTTGGTCCTCTCCAGGGGCAGTTGATCCATAGGGAGCACCCCTGCGCGGGGTAGCCTGTCAGGCGTCGCTGCCTTGCGGGCCGCTGTCAAGGAAGACGAACTCCCCACGGCCGCAAGCCGGGCACCCTTGTGCGCGTGCCACTGGGACGTAGTCGACGTGCCGTCCCCACAAATCGAGTTGGATGAGCGTTGCCTCCATCGCCGTCTCGGGCTCCGCCAGGATCCGCAAGGCGGTGGCAGCCTGCAGTGCTGCCAGGGCCATGGGAACGGGGCCCAGGATCCCCGCGGTGGCGCAGGTCGGGAGGCTATCTGTTGGCGGGGGTTGGGGAAACAGGCACCGCAGGCAGGGACCCTTCCCCGGCAGGATGGGCATACTCATACCATGCGTCGCCAGCACCGCGGTGTAGTTCCACGGAACTCCGTACTTCACACAGGCATCGTTGACGAGATAGCGCGTCTCTAGGTTGTCGAGCCCGTCGACAACCAGATCGACCTCGGGGACCCATGCTTTCGCCTGCTCGGGCCCGAATTCGACGACCTCTGCATGGAGCCGGGTCTCGGGGACGATCCGGCGAAGGGCGCTCACGCACAGGACTGCTTTGGGCCGGCCCAGCTCTGCAGAGGCCATCAACCCCACGCGGTGCAGGTTGTGGACTTCGAGGACATCGCGATCGACCAGCGTGAGGCGTCCTACCCCCGCCCTGGCTAAGGCCTCCGCCGTGTGACTGCCCAGAGCACCGCAACCGACAACCAACACGTGACTGGCAGCCAGCTTCCGTTGGCCCCCCGCCCCAAGCTCGGTGAGGATGAGTTGCCTGGCGTAACGTTCATCCACATTCGCCTCCCAGATACCCGGTGAACACAACGTCGTCCCCCAGACGCTCGACGGCGAGTTCCCGAACGCGAAACGCATCCTCGGGACGTGTCACCCCACGGCCGCCCACGGCCGGTACGGCCAGCCTCCCGCCCATGATCAACGGCGCATAGAACAGCACGGCCTTCTGAACGAGGCCCGCTGCGAGAAACGACCAGCCGACCTCACCGCCACCCTCGACAAGCAGCGAATCGACATCCTCTTTCGCCAGTGCGTCAACCAACCAGGCTAGGCACACCCGACCGTCGGACAGCGGCAGCGTCCACACCCGAGCTCCCGCGTTCGTGAGGGCCTGCACACGCTCAGCGGGCGCCCCTTCGCCCGCGGCGATCACCGTGCGCCCCGGTGCGAGAAGCACCCGTGCGGCGGGCGGTGTACGGGCGTGGGTGTCAACGATCACGCGCAGCGGTTGCGGACCGGGCAGCTCACGAAGATCCAGGCGCGGATCATCTGCCAGCACCGTGTCCACGCCCACGAGCACTGCAGCATGCCGACGACGCAGACGCTGGACCAGCCTACGAGAGTCCGGGCCGGTGATCCAGCGCGACGCCCCGACGGGCGACGCGATCTTCCCGTCCAGACTCATGGCCAGCTTCAGCGTGACGAACGGCTTCCGTTGGGTGATCCAGTGGAAGAACACCTCGTTCAACCGAGCTGCCTCCATACTCCGCAGACCCTCTTCCACAAGAACACCCGCCGCCTCCAGCGTTGCGATCCCCCGACCGTTCACCCGAGGATTGGGATCGCGGTGCGCGACGACCACCCTGCGGATTCCCGCATCGATGATCCGCGTTGCACAGGGCGGCGTGCGCCCTTGGTGACAGCACGGCTCCAGGTTGACGTAGAGGTCGGCCCCCCGAGCGGCCGTCCCGGCCATGTCCAAGGCAACGATTTCGGCGTGAGGCGATCCCAGCTGCGCGTGATAGCCTTCTCCAACGATGCGCGTTCCCTGGGCCACCACGGCCCCCACCATCGGGTTTGGGCGCGTCCGGCCTTCCCCAAGGACCGCCAGTTCGAGCGCCCGCCCCATGAGCGCCTGGCTCACCCGGCAGCCTCCCGGAGGGCAACGGCTGCAGCGCGGGGATCCGGCTGTCCGAACACAGCCGTGCCCGCCACGATCACATCTGCTCCCGCAGCCACGACCTGGGCGATGTTGTCGCGTCCAATGCCACCGTCTACCGCAACCGAGATCGGTCGTCTTCCGATCGCTTCTCGCAGCCGCTGGATACGCGACAGGGACTCCGGGATAAACGCCTGCCCACCGAACCCCGGGTCGACCGACATGACGAGCACGTGGTCCACACGATCGAGGAAGGGGAACAATGCCTCCAGCGGTGTTGCGGGCCGAATGGTGACCCCCACCCGGCAGCCCAGCTCACGCACCACGGCAATTGAAACCGCTGGATCGTCTTCCGCCTCGATATGGACAGTGATGCAGTCCTCAGGGCGCGCGGCGAACTCCGGCGCGTACGTAGCCGGCCGGTCGATCATCAGGTGGATATCGAGCGGGAGTCCGGTATGACGGCGCAACGCATTGCATACGGGCGGACCGAAGGTCAGATTCTGCACGAAGTGACCATCCATGACATCGAAGTGAAGCATCTCCACGACGCCCTCCACCAGACGCGCCTGTTGAGCAAGCTGGGCAAGATCGGCCGCCAGGAGCGATGGAGCGAGCTTCATCTGCGGCGGGCCATGAGCAGCATCGCCAACAGCTGCAGGGCCGCCATTGCTGCCGCAGCCACATACGTCAGCGCTGCCGCAGTGAGGACTTCCTTGACCCCACCTAGCTCTTCCTGGGTCACCCCACCGCTCTCCCGCAGGGCGGCTACCGCCCGGCGCGACGCGTTGAACTCCACCGGCAGGGTGATCACGGTGAACAGCACAGCCGCGGCAAATAGGATGATCCCCACGTTGAGAAGGACTTCAGACTGGAAGAACAGCCCGACGAAGAACAGGGGAAACGCAAGTTGAGAACCGAAATTTGCCACGGGAACCACCGCGCTGCGCAGCGCCAGCGGTGCGTAGCCGCGCGCGTGCTGAATGGCGTGGCCAGCTTCGTGGGCCGCGACCCCCACCGCAGCCACGGAGGCCGATCCGGGAGCGGAGAGGCGCAAGACCTTGGAACGCGGATCGTAATGGTCTCCCATCGCCCGCGATGTGCCCTCGATCTTCACGCCACCCACGCCGGCCCGCATCAGAATCTGCTCCGCGACCTGAGCCGCGGTCACCCGCCGCTGTGTGGGCACCTGCATGTACTTCTTGTAGGTGTGCCGAACCTTATACTGAGCGTACATGGCCAGAACAACGGCCGGGATCATGAGCATCAGCGTTTCCGGATAGAAGAGCCACAGGAAGCCCATGGCTTCACCTCCTCAGGTCAACGAGGGATTATAGCCCGCAGGAAGTGGATGTTCAGGCGAGGGAGCGACCGATAGGCCGGATTCTGTCGCGGGGAGCCATCCATCTGTGCAGCCTACCCGGAGGCATCGGGCGGGCCACCCTCGATCGCCTCCCTATTCGGCCTCGCTCCGGCCGGGGTTTACCGTGCC
>PUMC01000074.1 GCA_003552425.1 Candidatus Acetothermia bacterium
TCGACAGCAACACCATGGTGGATGCCCGGGTGGAGATCCTGTATCCACGTGACGCTCAGGTAGGGGACTTCAACGACAACGGCGAGGCCAACGACTGCCGGTACGTGGTGTCGTACACGTTCGCCGATCAGCGCCTGGTCATGTACAGATGGATCACGCTGGTGATCTACGACTATGGCTGCGACCTCGTCGTCGACCACGTCGAGGCCACGGAGTAAGCGGGCAATGCGTGGAAAGAACGGGAGCCCTGGGCTGTGTCAGGGCTCCCGTACGAACTCGGACACCTGTAACCCCTCTGCACGGGTGCGAAGCTCCTGGGCAGCCCACGCTCGCTTCAGCATACTCCGAGCAAGGCGGGCGACACACGTGGGCATGCGATGGTCCGGGCGCCTGGCGGCAATGGTAGCGATTCTGGGTCTGGCCGTGATAGCCGGGTTTGCCGACCGGGTAATCCCTCCCGTGCGAACGCACGAACTGGCGCCCGGCTTCGGATCGGTGAGGGGGCTAGCGTTCACCCCTGACGGCACGCAGGTGGCCTTGGCCACCGAACGACGTGGGAGCGTCCAACTCCTCGTGGCAAGCGACGGTAGCGTCGTCCACATGCTCGACGAGCGCGCCGATGGTGTGTTCGCGGTCGCCGTATCGGGGGACGGAACGCTCGTGGCCGGAGGATCGTTCAGGGAGGTCGCTCTCTGGGACCGCACTTCCGGAGTGGCGCTCCATACGCTCACAGGACACACCGATTGGGTCAGTGCGGTCGCCTTCTGCCCCGACGGGGCTACGCTCGCCACAGCCTCCTACGACATGACCGTGCGCCTATGGGATGTCGTCGGTGGGTCGACTGTGCGTGTGCTCCATGGACACACCGCTTGGGTACACACGGTGGCCTTCTCCCCCGACGGGCGAACCCTCGCCTCAGCGGGCGCCGACGGCACCGTCTTCATATGGGATGTGGCAACCGGAGCGAAGCTGGCTGCGTTTGGGGCCGAGGGTGCAAGGATCCACGGGATCGCGTTCTCACCAGACGGAACACGCATCGCCACGGCAGCGGACGACATGCGCGTACGTCTGTGGGACGTGGCTACGGGAACGCTTGTCGACACGCTCGAAGGACATCGAGGGGCGGTGTACAGCGTGAGCTTCTCACCTGACGGGTCGACCCTCGCTTCCGGATCGCGTGACCGGACGGTCAAGCTGTGGGAAATCCCTTCCGGGAACGAGCTGCGTACGCTGCAGGGTCACACGGACTGGGTGTGGGCGGTGGTCTTCAGCCCCGACAGCCGGACGGTCGCCTCCGGATCGGCCGACGGGACGGTAAGGCTATGGGCTCAGGGACACGCAAAGGAGATCAGCGCGGTAGCCTTCGCTCCCTGTGGGAACACCCTGGCCTCCGCATCCTGGGACCACACGGTGAAGCTGTGGGATGTGACCACGGGTGAGGAGCACTGTACCCTGGAGGGGCACGCGAATCCGGTGCTGTCGATCGCCTTCTCCCCATGCGGCACGGCCATCGCCTCCGCGTCAGCCGACAAGACCGTTCGCTTGTGGGACGCTGCCTCCGGGGACGTGCTCGGAGAACGCACAGGGCATGCCGCTACCGTCAGCGCGGTGGCCTTCTCACCCTGCGGGAACCTCCTTGCTTCCGGAGCGTGGGACAACACAGTCCACCTGTGGGACGCCGTTACCGGAGCTACGGCGCACATCTTGGAGGGGCATGCTCACTGGGTGTGGTCGGTGGCCTTCTCCCCCTGCGGGAACCTCCTTGCTTCCGCGTCGCGGGACCGAACCGTCAGGTTGTGGAGCGTCGCCACCGGAGATGCGCTGCGCACGCTCGACGGACATGAGGATTGGGTAGCGTCGGTGGCCTTCTCCCCCGATGGAACGCTCCTGGCCTCCGGGTCGTGGGATAGGACTGCACGGCTATGGGATGTGGCGACCGGAGCCACCCTCCACACCCTTGAGGCACATCGAAACGGCGTCCTGTCGGTGGCGTTCTGCCCCAACGGCAAACGTTTGGCCACGGGGTCCGACGATCGAACGATCATCCTGTGGGACATCGCCACGTGGGCGCTGCCCGACGCCCTGACCGGCCATGGGGGATCAGTCCGGCACGTTGTGTTCTCCCCCGACGGGGACTACCTAGCCTCGGGGTCGTGGGACTTCACGGTTAGGCTGTGGAACCTAAGGGCTCGAAGGGGAACTGTTGATGCGCGACAATAGCTCTGCCATGAGAGGGAGCAGACGGGCCTGGGTGGGAGGGCTGGTGGCTGCGCTGTCGGTGCTCGTGGCAGCGTTTGGCCCTGCATGGCCCGCAGAGGCTGACCTCACGGATGAGGAGACCCACACGGGACTGCCTGTGGAACTCGTCTACTTCTATATGGATGGCTGCCCTGCGTGCACACAGGCGCAGGCAATCCTCGACGAACTCGTTGAGCGCCACCCCCAGCTTCAGATTCTCCGCTACAGGCTGCCCACCGCAGCCGGCCGCGAGGTGCTTGACGTCCTCAAGGACGCCTACCAACTGGGCGACATCGCCATTCCCGTTCCCACCATGTTTGTGGGGGAGGTGGCGATCGTGGGCCGCGTGTTCTACGGACTCACCGAGGAGCCCGTGTCCTACGCCGGGGCGGCATGGGCGATGGGGATCGAGCAGGCTGTGCAGCGCGCGGTCGACGGAGGTGAGCACTTCGTGCTCCAGTATTGCGACGCCCAGCACAGTTTCTGTATGGGTTATCCGCTTGACTGGAGCTTCACCCCGCCTCGAGGCGGCGCAGTGGTGTTCTCCGGAAGCGAGGGCACCGATGCCTCGCGGTCGGGTGTCAGCGTCCAGGGGTTCGCCCCGACAGCCCTCGGCAACGGCGATGCGACCGTGGCCGACCTCATCGTCCGCTACAAGTACGGGATCGTCCTCGTCAGCCCATCGCTCTGGATCGACAGCACCGGGTACCCCGATGGCGACGGGTATGTTGCCGAGTACGTCCTTCCCACGGGTACGTACAGGCAGTGGCGGATGGCGGTTGCTCACAACGGGGCGCTGCTCTCCTGGGCGTACACGGCCCCGACAGATCTCTTCGATACGTACCGCACCCTGGCCGAGGCGATGCTCGCCACCTGGAGACTCACCGATGGCGACTGACCCCCGGCGGGGGCCCGCCGCCGGGAATCGCGCCTCGCGGGTGACCCGATGCTGCGACGGGAGGAGCTTCATTGGTCCGCGGAGAAATCGCTGTTTGGCGTTGTTTATTGGGCAAGCTTACCTCGTAGGCAGGAGGTCATGTCATGCGTAGGCATGTGCAACGCGCGGTGTTGCTGGGGTTGGTCCTCATCGCGGCCGGGCAAGCCGTCTGCGGCTTCAGCCCAAGGACTGTGTACACCCGACCCTTCTCCGTCAACGACTACTGGGCGCGGGTCGCGGAGATGGTGCCCGAGTTCGGAGGTGCGTACCTGGAGGCGGATGGCCGGGTCCACGTCTTCCTCGCCGATCCCTCGCCAACAAGGCAGGAGGATCTGCTCCGGGCACTGATCAGCGTGTTCGGAGAGACCCTGCTCATCGACCGTTCAGGGGAAACGCGCCAGATCACGGACCAAGGCGCCGTGGTCTTCCACCGGGCAACGTACACCATGAACGACCTCCTGGCGATGAACGCGCGCCTCCTTCACCTCCTGGAACGCGATGGCCTTCTTCTCCTCGATATCGAGGATCTCCTGAGGAGGAACGGGAGGATCGTCGGGCTCCTCGCCGAGCGCGATGCCCTCCGGCGTTTCTTGGGCTGCAGCATCACGGGGTTCACGGAGACGGAGTTCCTCGCGCTGGATGACAATATCCTGGATCTGCTTAACTGTGAACCCTTCCCGCTACGTGCTGGGGCCAGAGTCCTGCACCTCGTCGACTGCCCCCCTCCTCCTATTACCTATCCCGTGGACGTGCTCGACTGTGTGCCGTTTGCCTACGTCTCGATCCGGGACCTACGGGAGATCGACAGGACACTCTTCGACATCCTTCGTGCGGACAGCGCCCTTCTTCAGCGCCTGGGCGACGAGGGCATCCTCTACATCGACCTCAACGAACGGGCGAACCGGATCGTCTTCATGGCCGAGGACGAGCGAGCGGCCCAGATGGTGCCGCTTCACCTGCAGACACACAACGTTCCCCGTGGCGCGGTGACCGTGGAGATCGCTCCCGAGCCCGTGGGCCCGCCCGTCGAGCACGATCCCCTGGTGGCGCTTGTGCGAGGCTGGCACCAGGACATGCAGACCAGGCGTTTCCGGGACCTCCCGGGCGTGGACAACGTGATCTACATCGCCGACGACCTCATCGTCCCCTTCCGCATCGAGATCGCCTCCCCGGAGTCGCTCCTCCTTCTTGCAAGGGAGCTTCGAGCCCTTGGGATTCCGCTGTCCGCCGTGCTCTTCCACGAGCGGGAGTGAGGGGCAACCCGCCTGCCGACTGGCGGACTCCGGTGCGCCCCCTTGGCCGCCCTGACCAGGCATGGCACCCGCGTAGACGAAGTCGATCTTCAGATACCCGTAACCCTGACCGCGGAGATCCTCGACGAGCTCACACAACCACGCGCATACATCGTCGCGGGTGACGTCAAGAGCGTAGTAGACCCCTCCCCAGTTGTCGCCCGCAACCACGGGATTCCCCTTGGCATCACGCAACATCCACTCCGGCCGCTTTCGTGTCAGCCGGGAATCGGCGCGGGCGATGAACGGCGCCAGCCAGATACCTGGCGTGAAGCACGCTTTGCGGATGACCGCACTCATCGGCTCAAGGCCTCCCGGGAAACGCTCGTTGGGTTTCCAATCGCCAATGCCCTCCTGCCATCCGTCGTCGATCCGTACCACGTCGAACGGTAGGCCTTGCAGACCCTCAAGCACCTGAAGCAGCTTCTCCTCGTCGATGTCCCGGAGGAAACTGTGTCAACTCGACCAAACCCGTGGAGCCACGGAGAAGCGGGGGCGACTAACCATGAGATACGCTCCAAGGAGGTCCGCGTTCTCGGCGAACACCTCCCGGGCGCCTCCGTACACCACGAACCAAGGCCCGGGTGCCCCCTCGAACAACCCTGCAACATAATCGGCTGAGGGTGATCACGCCCCCCGTTCCCAGAGAGCGGCTGAGGAGGGCCTCACCCTCGGGGTCTCCCATCGGTCACCGCGCCGCGGACGCTTCCGAGAGCCATCGGTCCCCCTCCTTGAGCCACCCCGCCCGACTCGGGCTTACGCGCCGTCAGCCTCCCAACGGGACGAGCGCTCGACCGCCCGATGCCAGCCCTTGAGCAGACGCTGGATCTCGGCCGGCGATGCTTCCGGGTTGTAACGCCGTGCTTCACACCACACAGACATCGCTGCGGATGGGTCCGGCCACACGCCGACCGTCGTGCCGGCGGCGAGCGCTGCGCCCAGGGCCGTGGTGTCAATCTCTTGGGGACGGACCAAGGACACTTGGGACACGTCGCTCTGGAACTGACACAGGAAGTCGTTGGCTGAGGCCCCGCCGTCCACGCGGAGTTCGGAGAGCCGGGTTCCCGCGTCATGCTCCATGGCCCGCACGACGTCGTGCGTCTGGTAGGCCACGGCCTCCAACGCGGCCCGTACAATGTGGGCACGCGTGGAACCGCGCGTTAGTCCGAAGATCGCACCCCTCGCCGTGGGATCCCAGTGGGGAGCGCCCAATCCTACGAGCGCCGGAACGAAGTACACACCGTCGGTGGACGCGACCGTGCGCGCCAGTTCCTCCGACTGCCCGGCTGTATCCAGAATACCCAGTCCGTCCCTCAACCACTGGATCGCAGCCCCTGCGATGAACACCGATCCTTCCAATGCGTAGCTCGCTGAACGCCCTTCAGCGGTGAACGCTACGGTGGACAGAAGTCCATGCGAACTCCACTGCGGTTCCGGTCCCACGTTTGTCAGGAGAAACGCACCGGTGCCCCAGGTCACCTTCACCAACCCGGGCTCGATGCATGCCTGCCCGAACAAGGCAGCCTGCTGATCGCCCAACACCCCCGCCACCGGGATGCTGGCACCCAAGAGCTGGGGATCCGTCTTTCCGAACACGGACAGGCTCGGGCGTACTTCGGGTAACGCTTCAGCGGGAACACCGAAGATCGCGAGCATGTCCGGATCCCAGGACAGCGATCGCAGGTTAAGGAGCTGGGTACGGGAAGCATTGGTGGTGTCCGTGGCATGTACACCACACAGGTTCGCCAACAACCACGTATCCATCGTGCCAAAGGCCACGTCTCCGGCGCGAACTGCCGGTGCGAGTCCATCGACGTGCTCCAGCAGCCACGCTATCTTGGTGGACGAGAAGTACGGATCGGGGGGCAGCCCTGTGGCCCCACGAATCCGCTCCTCCAGACCACGGCTGACAAGCTCCTGACAACGCCCTGTCGTGCGACGGTCCTGCCACACAATCGCCGGGTACACCGGTTCGAGTGTCTCCCGCGTCCAGGCCACCACCGTCTCCCTCTGGTTGGTGATCCCCAACGCGCTGAGTTCACCGAGGAGGATACCCCCTTGCCGCAGGGCATCTCGGCAGACCTCGACCGACGCCCGGATCACGCCCTCCGGATCCTGCTCCACCCAACCCGGCTGGGGGTACCCAAGTGGGAGCTCGCGGTACGCCTGACACACACGCCTGCCTGTGCTGTCAAACACGAAGCAGCGAACGCCCGTCGTCCCCAGATCCAGCGCCGCGACCAAAGGTTGGGCGCTAGACATCGCACCCGCCTCGGCCCGGAAAGCATCGGTCGTTCCCCTGCACTGCGCCGTCGTGTTGGCCAGCACTGCCCTCTCCCCTTCTGCGCTGGTCGCGGTCCCTTCCCGCTTTCGTCATCTCCATCCCCCTTGTTCCCTATTGTGGCAGGCTGCACACAGCCTTCTATCCTGCACCACATGAAGCCAGGCCAACAAGGCGCATCGCTTGCGTGCCTACGCCAAACGCTCCGGGGATCACCGACCGGCGCGCTCCGGTCCGACCGCACACGTCCCCGGGAGACCGTTCAGCGCACGGTGACGATCCGTTGGGTCTCGGCAGCCTGGCCAGCCGTATCGGTGACCCTCAGGGACACAAGCCAGGTCCCTCCCTGCTCGAACACCACCGTGACCCGTTCACCGCTCGCCGAGACAACGGACCGTCCCAGGCGGAACTCCCAAGCGTAGGTCTCGATCGTCTGCTCGCCAACCGCCTGGCTGCCGGAGGCATCAAACGTCACCTCCTGGTCGACCCTGGGAACGGCCGGTTCGTAGGTGAAGCGGGCGATGGGCACGGTGGGCTCGACAACAACCGGGCGGGGTCTTTGCCATACGCCGAACTCGGCGGTGGCACTCCCCCGCTCCTCTACCTGCACATCGATGCGCTTCGGCGTCGTGGGCTCGTACCGTATCGGCAACGTCGCCTCGTCAAGCTCGACACGGTAGCGTCCCGCCGGCACCTCCTCCGCAAACCGTCCCGCCGCGTCGGTGGTCACCCGTCGATCGACGATGCCATTGGTGATCAGAATCTGCACGCCGGCCACACCGGGATCACCTGGATCACGCCGGCCGTCCTGATCGAGATCGTGGAACACCCTCCCTCGGATCAGGCTCCGGCTCTCCACGGGGATCTCCAAGTTCACCTCTTGCCCAGCAGACAACTCGACAGAAAGCGGAAGGTCGCGCAGCGGGTACAACCCGAACGGGAGATCCTCGATGGTGACCTCATAGACCCCCGGCAGGAAGGGGGTGAACACGAACCGGCCGTCCGGACCGGTGATCGCCTGACGACCGTTGGCCACGAGCAACAGGCCAGCAATGGGTCCGTCCCCAGGGTCAAAACGACCGGTCCCGCTGACGTCTACGAACACCCGTCCCCGAACCGCACCGTAGACCGGGCCGAACAGGGGGAACCTGACCGGCACGGACAGGGAGGCACTCAGCGAGAACCCACCTTCAGGTGACAACGGCACGTCAAGGGCAGCGCTCAGGTCCCAGCCGGCGATGTCCACCCACGCCACGGAAGCCGAGATGCTCGACCGTCCTTGCCCTTCAACGGACAACCCCAGCGACGGTGCGAGGGGCACTTGGGGTAAGGAACAAACCAACGACATCGACGAGCGCAACGCAGTCCGATCAAGCTGCTCAAGCGCAAGGGTTCCCCTCAAAGCAATCGGACCGAGGGCAGCGCGTACCGCGCCCCGTGCGCTCGTTGTCGCCGTCGATGAGGTCATTAGCTCGTCCCAAGCGACCCGGTGAACGCCGGCCAGCGACCAGGTGAGGAGAGGACCCACGTCCGTTGCGCGAATGGAGAACTCCAGCGAACCCGAATCCGCCGTCACCGGATCGTCATCGCTCCGTACGAACTGTGTGCGGAGAGCGAACTGGTTCAGCGTCCGCGGGGCGGGCCGCCGGCTGAGCGTGACCGAAAGCTCCTGGGTCGTGGTGAGGACCTGGGGCGGGCCGGCGTCCCGCAGCGCCACCGTTGTCATGACCGAGCCGACACCTTGGAGCGGATCCCTGCTTGTGCCGATGGTTAGCCCCCAACCGAAACCTTCTCGAGGGACCTGACCAGGGAAGCCCACCTGCACCTCCGTCATCTCAACGAACCCCGACACACCCCCCACGCGCATGGTAGGGCGGATGCGGTACGCGTGGAGACGCTCCTCTTCCAGCCAACCTGTGGCCAGCACCCCGGACAGGGAAACACGCCCTCCCAACCCTCCCACGAACTGCACCTCGGTGAGCGCTTGTGTCGCCGGTTCATCTCGATCCA
>PUMC01000102.1 GCA_003552425.1 Candidatus Acetothermia bacterium
CGAGTCCCACCCCTACTTGAGGGGGGTGGGGAGGCGAGGCTATAATGCGCCTGGGTCGCGGTCCCGTCGTCTAGTGGCCTAGGATACCGGGCTCTCATCCCGGCGACACGGGTTCAAATCCCGTCGGGACCACCAAACACCTCGCTACCGCTCGGCAGGGTTCTGCCTGCCGTCTTTCCCTGGATGAACCAAGCGTGATGTGAGGCCCTCGTTGTCGTTGGCCGACGTGTTCTTGCCATGCTAGGATTGTGTGGGGGGTGCTATGGTGATGCGGCTGCGGGGGTTCTGCCTGGTTGTCGGTCTGTGTGCGGTGTTGGCCTCTCTGTCTTCAGTTGCTGCGGCCCAGTCGATCCCGGAGTACGAACACCGGCTCACGAATCACGAGGGCGAGGCCACATCCGTTGCCTTCAGCCCTGATGGACGCCTTTTGGCCACGGGTAGCCAAGACGGGGCGGTTCGTCTGTGGGACGTTGCCACCGGTGCTGAGATACGGAGACTGAGCGGGCACACCGCTGAGGTGAATGCCGTGGCCTTCAGCCCCGATGGAAGCCTGGTCGCCTCGGCATCGGGGGATCGCACATTGAGGCTTTGGGATACAGCGAGCGGTGCGGTCCGGGCAACCCTTCGTGGCCACACTGGGGGCGTGTTGGCCTTGGCCTTCAACGATGACGGGACGCTGCTCGCCTCCGGTTCCGTGGACAAGGACATCCGGCTGTGGGGGGTGCCGAGCGGTGAGCCCCTGATGACGCTGAGCGGACATCGGTGGCTGGTGGTGGCGCTGGCGTTCAGCCCCGACGGATCCCTCTTGGCCTCCGGTTCGTGGGACAATTCGGTCCGGCTGTGGCGTGTCGCGGATGGCACGGAGATCCGTGTACTCCGAGGGCACAGGAACTTCGTGCGCGCCGTGACGTTCTCTCCCGATGGGGCGACGCTGGCCTCCGGTTCGTGGGACACGACTGTGCGGCTGTGGGATGTGGCGTCGGGGCAGGAGCGCGTCACACTGTCAGGGCATGACGGTCCGGTGTTCTCGCTTGCCTATAGCCCTGATGGTCTCTACCTCGCTTCGGCATCGGGGGATCAGACTGCATGCGTGTGGGATGTCAGAGAACAGCGCGAGGCCTTCCGTTTGGAAGGGCATCGACACAACGTGGTCGGCGTGGCGTTCAGTCCCGACGGCAAGGTGCTGGCCACCGCCTCCCATGACCGGACAGCCCGGCTGTGGGATGCGCGCGTGCTGGGGATCGTGGCTGAGGATCCATTCAGCTGGCCGATCGCCTACAGGGACAGCTTCGACGACCCGCGCTCAGGCTGGTACGTGCAGCGAACGGAATTTGCGACCTGGGAATACCACGGCGGCGCCTACCGGATTGTGGTGAAGCGCCCGTCGGACATCGTGTGGAGCCGCGTCCCTGGAGAACCAAGGTTCACGGACTTCGTCGCTGAGGCGGTCGTTGAGGTGGTTTCTGGAGAAGGGGAGCTCGGATTCCTGTTCCGTTACGAGGACCGCAGCAACACGTACATGCTCACCTTCCGCGCTGACGGGTTCTACCGGGTTCTCGTTCAGGAGAGAGGGCGGTGGCGTACGCTCTCCGATTGGCGCGCGGCGCCGGCGTTCGCCCAACCGGGCACGCATCGCATCGCGGTGGTGGCCCTGGGAGCCACGTTTGATGTCTACCTGAACGGGGTGCTGTTGGGCAGCGTTACCGATCGCACGTTCCCCACCGGTCAACTGGCGCTAAGCGCGGCGACGTTTGACCAACCCGATTTCGTCGCTGCGTTCGAGAGCTTCACGGTGCGACGCCCTTCCGACAACCGGTGAACGGACACGGACGGACCGGAGGTGGCCGTGGGCCAGGGTGGCGTGTGCTGTCCCTTGCTGGCGCGATCCTGGCGCTGGATCAGATCACGAAGTGGGCCGTTGTCGCACGGTTGGATCCGAACAGGAGCGTGGCCGTTGTGGGAGACGTACTCCGGTTGACACGCGTGCACAACCCTGGCGGCGCATTCGGCCTCCTCCCCGATCACACCAACGTTCTTCTCGGGGTATCCGTGGCGGTGACGCTGATCGTGGGGTGGATGCTCTGGCGAGCGAGGATCTCCTGGGTCTCCCGATCGGGGCTGACGCTCCTGTGGGCGGGGACCGTGGGGAACCTCATCGACAGGGTTCGCTGGGGGTACGTGCTCGATTTCGTCCAGATCCCGTACTTCCCGGTGTTCAACGTGGCCGACAGCGCGATTGTGCTTGGCGCGGCGCTCATCGCTTGGAAGACGATCGCGAGCGCCCGATGAAACCCCTGTTCGTGGTGCTGGAGGGTCCCGACGCCTCGGGCAAGAGCACACAGCTCGAGCTCCTGGCACAAGCGCTTGCCGATCGGGGGATCCCTGCACTGCCCACCCGCGAACCCGGGGGGACAGCCCTGGGCGAGAAGCTGCGTGACGTGCTTTTGGCCCGCTCCTCGACGATGCGCCCGCTGACCGAACTCCTGCTGATGGTGGCAGATCGCCACGAGCACGTGGAAACGGTGATCCGCCCTGCGCTCAACGATGGTACGTGGGTGCTTTGCTCGCGGTATGTCCTTTCCAGCATGGCCTACCAAGGCATCGCCAGGGGGCTCGGTCTGGAGACGGTTCAGGAGCTCAACGCGCTGGCCACAGGAGGCCTCCAGCCTGACTTCACGTTCCTTCTTGACCTCCCGCCTGATGTGGCCTTCGACCGAACGCGCGAGCGTGACCGGTTTGAGGGGGAGGGGCTCGCCTTCTACACGAGCGTTCGTGAGGCGTACCTGCGCCTCTTCATCGCCCAGCCCGGAGGGCATATCGTCGACGGGACGCTGCCGCCCGATATCCTGTGTCAACGTATCCTGGCTCACCTCCCGCTCCCCTGATATGATCCTGCTGGGTTCACGCGTTGGTGGGGCTTGCGATGTCTGGGGGAAGCGCGTCGCGAGGAGGCTTGGAACAGCGAGGAGGGAACATGGAGATCGTCTGTGCCCGTGAAGACCTAATCTTTGGTGTCCGGACCGTGGGTTACGCGTTGGCCACACGGAGCTCAATGCCGATCCTGGGAGGGATACGCCTGCAAGCACGTTCGAGCGGACTCGAGCTTGGGACCACGGACCTCGAGCGTTCGGTGCGCTGCCAGATCCCGGCGAAGGTGACGACCGAAGGGGCCGTTGTCTGCCCAGGTCATGTGCTCACGCAACTGTCCACGCGGCTTCCAGGAGATGCCGAGATCACGCTGACCGAGTCGGAGGGGAAGATCCGGGTGCGGTGCGGCGAGGCGGACTTCGAGCTCCTTTCCTTTCCGGTCGACGAGTTCCCCACGCTCCCCACGCCTCCTGACAACGCGTTGTGCCGTATCCCCCGCGAGAAGATGATGCAGGCGATCACCCAAGCGGCGTTCGCTGCCCTCAAGGCCTCGGAGACGACGCGGCTCGCCCTCACCGGGGTGGATCTTCTGTTCTCCGCCGGAAGCATGAAACTGGCGGCGACGAACGGCTACCGCCTTGCGGTGAAGCGCGTGCCCGTTTCGCAGCTTCCCGAGGATTTCGAGGGGTCGTTCTTGGTGGACGCGCAGATCCTGAACGACCTTCAGCGGTCCCTGGGGAGCGGTGGTGCCGAGGAGGTCGTCCTCTACGAGGACGCGGGGCAACTCCACGTGGAGTCCGGCCCGATCTTGTTCTCCAGCCGCATGATCCAAGAGCAGTTCCCGGACTTCGAGCGCGTGGTGCCCAAGGACTCGCAGCTTGGGCTGTTCCTTTCGCGCGAGGCCTTGCTGGAAACGCTTCGGCGGATCGAGATCACGGCTGCGGAGGAATCCGGGGCGGTGACGCTCAAGGTCACGCAGAAGGAGACCGCCGTCGAACTCACCTCGGCCTCCAAGGAGAAGGGGGCTGGTAAGGAGCGCGTTCGCTTGGCCAAGCCGGCGGAGAAGTCCCTCGAGATCGCGTTCAAGGCCGAGTACCTGATCGATGCCCTCAGGCGCATGGGTTCCGATGAGGTGGCGTTGTGGCTTTCGGAGACGGACCGCGCCGGCCTGCTGGAACCCTCGGGCGATATCGCCCCCGAGGATGAGGGGTTCATCTACGTCTGCATGCCCGTCAGGCTGATCTGAGCGACGCCCTCGCGTGGGCCAGGGCATCGCGCACGGCGTCGGGCAGCGCATCCGCCTTGGGTCCGCCTCCTTGGGCGAACGTGGGACGTCCTCCGCCCTTTCCGCCCACCGCTTGAGCAGCCACACGCACGAGGTCGCCGGCGGAGAGGTCGGGCACATCGTTGACCTTGGCCACGATGACGGCACGCCCCCCGGACGAGGACCCCAGGATCACGGCACAACGGCCCAATTTGGCGGCTACCGCATCGGCCAACTGCTTGGCCCGGTCGGCCCCTCCGTCGATAACCGTACCCACAAGCCGTACGCCGTCGACGTCTTCGGCCGCGCGGCACAGGCTATCCGCGTCAACGGAGACCAGACGTTCCTCGAGTGCGCTGGCGTGTCTTCTGGCCTCCCGAAGCTCCTCCAGGCTACGTTCCAGTGCTTGGGCCACCTCGCCTTCGGGAACCCCAAGGAGGCGCGCCAACGCCGCGCGCTCGTCGCGGATGGTGGCCAGCTGACGGCGGGCCTTCTCCCCGACAAGCGCCCGGATTCGTCGGGTACCAGCCGCCACAGCCTCCTCGTTCAGGATGACGAGCGGGCCGATCTCCCCCGTGCGTCGCACGTGCGTGCCCCCGCACAGTTCCGCCGACACGCCGGGCACCTCAACGACGCGCACATGTTCCTTGCCCCGGTACTCCTCCTCGAAGTGGGCGATCACACCCGCCGCTAAGGCGTCCGCGAGCGGCATGTTGCGCACCCGAAGCTCCAGGTCGCGGATCACGGGGCCGAAGGCGAGGGCTTCGAGCTGCGACCATTGCTCGTCGGTGAGCGGCGCGAAGTGCGTGAAGTCGAACCGGAACTCCTCCGGCCCGACCCAGGAACCCGCCTGGATGGCATGCTCTCCGGCCGTCTTGCGGAGCGCGGCGTGGAGAAGGTGCGTGGCTGTGTGAGCCCGCTCGACGGCGCGGCGCCGCTCGGCATCAACGTCGAGCTTGCAACGATCACCTTGGCGGAACGCACCGGCGACTACCTGCACATGGTGGAAGGTGCCCCGCGATGAACGTTGCACATCCACGACCTCGGCCCGCCCTTCGCGGTCGAGGTTCGTCACCCAACCTGTGTCCGCCGTCTGCCCTCCTCCCTCGGGGTAGAAGGGCGTCTCGGGGAAGACGAAGTGCCAGGCTCCCTCTCCGACCTCGGTGCTCGGATCCCCTTGGGGATCGGCGATCGCTGCGAGCTGTGTGTCGACTGTCAGCCGATCGTAGCCGACAAACGTTGTCTCGGTGAGCGCCTCAGCGACCTTGGCCTCGGTGAGGGAAGGCCCGGTGTCTGCGGTCCCTCGCGAACGGGCCCGCTGGCGTTCCATCGCCCGCTCGAACCCCTCCCGATCGACGGACATTCCCGTTTCTGCTGCAATCTCCTCGGTCAGCTCCACCGGGAAGCCGTACGTATCGTAGAGTTCGAACACCACCTCGCCGGGGAGACGCTGCCCCTGCGCTACCTCCTCCAGGGCATCGCGCAGTCGCCGCTCACCGCTGCGCAGCGTGCGGCGAAACGCCCGTTCCTCGTGGGCGATGACCTGCTCGGCCAGGGCGCGCCGGTCCACAACCTCCGGATAGGCCGCACCGAAACACTCGACCACCGGGGGTACAAGCTGCGCCAATCCCCCTTCCGGAAGTTCGATGCGGTCGGCCGCACGTATAGCGCGCCTGAGGAGACGACGGAACACGTAGCCCTGAGCTTCGTTGCCCGGGAGGACCCCGTCGGCCGTCAGGAACACCAGCGCGCGGATGTGATCGGCGAGCACGTTGCGCGGTACGCATGCCTCTCCTTGACAGGGGGCGCCGGCAAGGTTCTCCACCGCCTGCACGAGCGGAGCGAACAGGTCCGTGTCGAAATCGCTCATCACACCCTGCAAAACAGCAGCCGTACGCTCGAGGCCCATCCCTGTGTCGATTCCCTTGCGCCCAAGATCAGCAAGCGAGCCGTCGGGCTGCGCGTCGTATTGCATGAACACGAGGTTCCAGATCTCGCTGAACCGGGCACAGTCACATGCAGGGCCTTCACATCCGGTACCGCAGGCAAGCGAAGCCCCCCAGTCCCAGAAGATCTCGCTGTCGGGACCACAGGGGCCGCGGTCGCCAACCGGTCCCCACCAGTTGTGTTCCTTGCCCAGGCGCACCACGCGTTCCCGGGGGAGGCCGACCTCGTCCACCCAGATGTCAAACGCCTCATCGTCGGCCTCGTAGACCGAGACCCACAACCGTGCAGGGTCCAGTCCCAAAGTACTCGTGAGGAACTTCCAGGCAAGCGTGATGGCCCCTTGCTTAAAGTAGTCACCGAACGAGAAGTTACCCAGCATCTCGAAGAAGGTGTGGTGGTAGGCTGTGGTGCCCACACGCTCGATATCGGTCGTGCGCATGCACTTCTGACAGGTGGTGGCCCGGGGATGCCTTGGGGGGACCTTCCCCCAGAAGATCTCCTTGAACTGCACCATCCCCGCCGAGGTGAACAGCAACGTCGGGTCCTCCGGCACCAGGCTCGACGAGGGCACCACCTCATGCCCTTCGTGTCGGAAGTACTCAAGGTATGTCTTGCGCAGCTTGTTCCCTGTCATGAGGTGGATTGTAGCGACGAAGGGCCATCCCCGCAGCGAGCTGTCGTGGCCTTGAGGTGCCTGAACAGGGGGGCTGTTGACCCCTAACACACCGCACTATATAGTGCTCTAGGTGAGATTTTCCGTCAAGGGGAATCTTGCCGAAGGGGGTGATGGGCTCCAAACACTTAGGCTATACTTGCTCGTCCATCTGTTCGACACTGCGGAGGTGCTGAATGCATAGGAGATTGCTTGTTGGGTTGTTGTGCATTGGTTTGTTGTCCGGAGTGGCCATGGCTGCCACTCCCAAGCACGGCGGGGAGATGATCCTTGGCTTTGGAACGGATCCCGAGTGGTTGGACCCCCTCCGGATGTCATCCGCACCAGCGGGGATGGTCCTCACCCATGTGGCAGAGCCGCTGCTCACGATGACGGAGGACCTCGAGATCGCCCCGCTGCTCGTTGAGAGCTGGGAGTTCGCCGATGACGCGCTCTCGCTCACGCTGTACCTGCGCGAAGACGTCATGTTCCACGATGGTACGCCGTTCAACGCAGAGGCTGTGAAGGCCAACCTGGAGCGGTTCCGCAATGCTACGTTCGCGTTCCTCCTGTTCCCGCGTGTCCAAGAGATTGAGGTTGTGTCCGAATTCGTGGTCAAGTTCCACCTCGACATGCCGTTCGCCCCGATCCTGGCTCACCTCACCCACAACTTCATCGCCATGCTGAGCCCGGCCCAGCTCGAGGCAACCCCTGCGGGGGACTTCGTGTTCGAGCCCGTGGGTACGGGCCCGTTCGTGTTCGATAGGTGGGTGCGCGGTGACCACGTGCGCATCGTCCGCAACGATGACTACTGGGGAGACAACGCGTACCTCGACTCCGTCGTGTTCAAGATCATCCCCGAGGACGCCACGCGTCTGGTGCTCTTGGAGACCGGAGAGTTGCACGCCAACATGCGCGTTCCACCGCTCGACGCTCCGCGTACAGCAGAGGTTCCCGGCATCGAGGTCGTGAGGGTCGCCAGCGTCCGGACGATCTACATCGGGTTCAACAACCAGCGTGCCCCGTTCGACAATCCGCTTGTCCGCCAGGCGATCAACTACGCCGTGGACCAGGAAGCGATCGTCGAGGACATTCTGGGAGGTGCCGGTGCAGCATCCGATGCACCGATCATGAACCTGATCTTCGGATACGCACCGCAGGAACCCTATGACTACAACCCGGATAAGGCGCGCGAGCTTCTCGCTGAAGCCGGTTTCCCCAACGGGTTCAAAGCGACGTTCCACCACCCCACGGGCCGCTACAATATGGACGCCGCCATCTGTGAGGCCGTCCAGGCCTACCTCCTGGGGGTGGGCATCGAGGTCGAGCTCATCAGCATGGAGTGGGCGGCATACCTTGAGTTCACCAACAGGCCTGTCGAGGAGTCGACGGTCGAGATGTTCATGCTCGGCTGGGGTACGGTGACCCTGGACGCCGACTACGGACTCTACGCGCTGTTCCATTCGAGCCAGTGGGTGCCGCTAGGTTCCCACCGGAGCTTCTACAAGAACACGGCTGTGGACGCCGCGCTCGACCTGGCACGGGTCACCCCGGCGCCGGAAGTGCGCGAGGCGCTGTACGAGGTCGCCATCAAGGGCATCTGGCAGGATGCTCCGTGGCTGTTCCTCCACGCCGAGGGGCAGATCAACGCCCAGCGCGACGAGGCCAAGGGCTTGATCCATCACCCCAGGGAATACATCCTGGCGCACGACGCTTGGTTGGATCAGTAGCCCATAGGGTGAATAACCAACAGGTGGGGGACCTTCGGGTCCCCCACCTTCCCTAACCGATGATCCAGTACACGTTACGCAGATTGTTCATGGCCATCCCGACCCTGCTCGGGGTCACTGTGCTTGTGTTCGGCATCGTACGCCTGCTACCCGGCGATCCCGCACAGACGCTGGCCGGGGTGTACGCCACACGCGACACCGTAGAGCGGGTGCGAAGAGAGCTCGGGCTGGATCAGCCGATACACATGCAGTACGTCCAG
>PUMC01000020.1 GCA_003552425.1 Candidatus Acetothermia bacterium
CCTGACCCCGGTTGCCGGTTGCCGGTCTAGGGCAGATGATCGGTGGTGTACAGGTCGTCCAGGGGAAGGGTGGCGGGCACGAGTTCGTGCTCGATGAGATAGCGCTGCATGTGCTCCCACCGCTGGGGGTTGTCATGCCGCGCGCCGACGGCATACAGGGGCAGTGTGGCGTTGAGAGAGCGCCAGCCGAGTTCCTCTCCGTGCTCGGGGATCCGCTGCGTGAACAGGGCAAAGGCTTCCTCGGGTCTCTCCAAGGTGAAGGCGATCCCCCGAGAGAGGGCGTGGAGGAATCCGCGTATGACGTCCGGTTCTTCGTCGACGAACGCGGGATGGGCGATGATCACGAGTTCGTAGGGGACCGGGACGCCGTAGTCCTCTTGGGGGAAGAACAGCACTTCGTACCCCTCCAGCTCCACGGAGAGGACCTCGAAGTTACGGAAGGCTCCGATGGCGTCCACACGCCCTGTGAGCAGTGCGGCCCGGGTGTTCATCCGCACGTAAAACAGGCGAACCTCCTCTGGATCGACGCCCGCGCTGGCAAGCATCGTCCGCCATAGGATGGGTTCCAGCGGTGCCAGCGAATAGCCGATGGTGGCGCCAGCCAGGTCATCGAGGGACGTGATCCCCCGATCCGCAAGGGCGAGCAGCCCTCCCAATGCCCCGTCGATAAGCGCCCCCACGGCGATCAGCGGCAGTCCCGCACCCTGGGCGATGAGGAGGTTCATCTGCGGGGTCAGCGCCAGGTCGACCGCTCGTGCGGCGCAGAGCTTGGCCGGGTCGCTGGCGGCGGAGGGGGGGATGAGCGTTATCGAGATTCCCTCGTCGGTGAAGTAGCCCTTCTGATCGGCAACGTAGAGGGGAACGTGGTTCGGGTTGGGGAAGAAGTCGAGCATGACACGCACATCACGTGTGGCCAAGCTTTGGACCGCCGTAATCGCCACCGCCAGCATCGCGATCAGCACACACTTCATCCTTGCCTCCCAGCGCGAGTGTACCGGTCCATCGTGTGTCTTCGCCACCTAAGGAAGCGCCGTTCTACGAGAACCACCCCCCCAAGGAGGGCGGCTCCGATCAGCGTAAGGGCAAGCACGGCAGCGAACATGAGATCCACCCGGAGAAGCGCGTTGGCCTGGATCATGAGGTACCCGAGGCCGCGGTCGGCGCCGATCCACTCACCAATCGTGGCTCCAGCGAGGCTGAGCGTGGCGCCGACTTTGAGGCCCGAGAAAACGAACGGCAGGCTGGCCGGTGCACGCACCCAGCGCAAGACACGTCCCTCCCGAGCGCCCATGGTGCGCAACAGGTCGACGAGGTCCTCGCTGACCGATCGGAGTCCGTCGGCGGTGTTCACGGTGATGGGAAAGAAACAAAGGAGCGCTGCGACAACAGCCTTGGGCCAGACGCCGTAGCCAAACCACAGGATGAGCAGGGGCGCCAGGGCGAACACGGGGACCATCTGCGACCCGACGATCAGGGGCAGCAGAGCACGACCAAGAGGTCGCACGTAGAAGGTGGTCAACGCCACGCCGATCCCGGCACCGAGGCCTAACGCGAGCCCCAGGGCCACGGCGGTGATCGTGGCACGTGCGTGATGCACGATGGAAGCGAAATCTGTGACAAATGCCAGGAGCACCCGGCTTGGCGGAGCGAGGACGAACGACGGAACGTTGGCCAGGTGTACGACGGCCTCCCACGCCACGAGGAGGCTGATCAAGAGGAGACCGCTCCACAGTCGCTCGCGCCCTCTACCCATGAGCCTCTCCGCCCAGGGTGGCAAGGAGCTGGGCCCGAAGCCCCACCACCTCCGAAGAGAGCCGGTTTCTCGGTCGCTCCAGGTTCAAGTGGAGCGTGTCCCGGAGGTGCGCAGGGCGTGCAGACAAAACGTGCACGGTATCGGAAAGGAGGACGGCTTCCTCCACGTCATGCGTGACAAACACGATCGTCTTGCGGAACGTTCGCCAGACGTCCAACAGCCAGGCTTGTGCCTCCAGTCGTGAAAGGGCATCCAGTGCGGCAAGGGGTTCGTCAAGGAGGAGGACGTCCCGACCGGTGAGGAACGACCGGATGAGAGCCACACGTTGCCGCATGCCCCCGGAGAGCTCGCTGGGATAGGCGTCCTCGAACGAGCCGAGTCCGAAGCGGTCCAGGAGCTCTCGGGCGTCGGTGCGCGCCGGGCCGCGGGGGCGGCCATCCGCGTCGGCGGCAAGAAGCGTGTTCCCGAGGACGGTTCGCCAAGGAAGTAGCGTGTCCGACTGTGGCATGTAGGCGACCCGCCCCAACGGATCTGCGGGATGTCCGTCGAGGAGGACGTGGCCACTTGACGGCTTGAGCAGACCGGCGGCAATTCTTAGGGCGGTTGTCTTCCCGCATCCGGTGGGGCCGATGATCGTGGCCCACGTGGCGCGGGGGACCCCGAGGGACAACGCGTCGAGTACCGGAAGCTGTATCCCTCTGTAGGGCAGAGTTACGAACACCTTGCGGAGTTCGAGGGCTGGTGGGACCCCTCGTGCGGGTTCAGCCATGGCGGTACACATCGGTTACCGTGGTGTGCGGTGGGTGTCCTGTGGAGGTTGAGGGGGAACAAAACAGCTTCGACAACGAGCTTCGTAGCTCTCCACGCCGCCCACCAGAACCTCCGGCCCTCCCGTTGCCGGCTTGCCGCCCACCAGCCGCTGTGTGCGTGTGGCCGGTTGCCCACATTGGATGCAGACGGCGGACAGCTTGAGCACCTCGTCGGCCATGGCCAGCAGGACAGGCATCGGACCGAAGGGTTCCCCCCGGAAATTGAGGTCCAGGCCGGCCACGAGCACACGTCTCCCCCTGTCCACGAGTTCCTGGCACAGTGAGGGGAGTGTTGGCCCGAAGAAGTTCCCCTCGTCGAAGGCCATCACGTCGGCGACCTCGGCTTCCCAGCCGGCTACAGTTAGCAGTTCGTCGATGCTGGCTTGCGGTGAGACGCGGAAGCAGGGGAGCGAGCGACCATGATGGGCGACAACCTCCTCCAACGCATAGCGGGTGTCGAGGGATGGCTTGAACAGGAGGACCGTCTTCCTGGCGATACGTGCACGTTCGACACGCCTCAGCAGTTCCTCGGTCTTCCCCGAGAACATACATCCGCTGATAACCTCCATCCTGCCCTTCACGTCGGTCATGGTAGCCAGGCGCTTGGCGAGGGGCAACGGGGCCGCGCCCCCATGTGGCCCGTCGGCACGCGGGTGGGATGTCATGAAAAAGAGAGCCCTTGCGGGCCCTCTCGACGGGTATGCGTGGTGGGTTCAGGTGTTGTGGTCGGGACGACCGGATTTGAACCGGTGACCTCTGGCCCCCCATGCCAGCGCGCTGCCAAGCTGCGCTACGTCCCGAACGCCTCCACATGTTACTGCGCCTGAGCGAACGCCGCCAGAGCAGTGTGGCACGGATCCAAGGCGCGGGGTAGGATGCAGCTGTGGATCTAGCGAAGATCGAGGCGGGCGTCCGGTTGGTGCTGGAGGGGATGGG
The DNA here is from genome assembly GCA_003552425.1 of Candidatus Acetothermia bacterium. Next base: position 3,499 of record PUMC01000020.1, read on the forward strand.
CCGGGAGCACATCCACGAGGAAGTGTGGGAGTGCACCCCCAAGCGGGTGGCGACCATGCTGGCCGAACTCTGTTCGGGGATGGGGCGATCCCCTGAGGAACAAGTGGGCGCTGTCTTCCAGGAATCGTATGACGAGATGATCGCGCTCAAGAACATCCCCTTTCACTCTCTCTGCGAGCACCATCTGCTGCCGTTCGTGGGGAGGGCTGGCGTGGTGTACGTGCCCAGGGCCGGCAGGGTGGCCGGGGCCAGCAAGCTGGCCCGCGTTGTGGCCGTGGCAGCGGCGCGGCCACAGTTGCAGGAACGCCTCACGTCCCAGGTTGCCGATGCCCTGATGGACCGGTTGGCGCCCTACGGACTGCTTGTGCACATGGAGGCGGAGCACATGTGCATGTCCATTCGTGGTGTGCGTGCGCCGGGAAGCCGGTTGGTCACCTCGGCCATCCGCGGACACTTGCGTACGGATGCGGCAGCGCGGGATGAAGCGCTGGCGCTCATTCGCCAATCCTAAGCGCTTCGAGATCGGGATCGTCGGAAGCGAGCGGCACGACCTTCAGCGTCCGCTCCTCGCCGTTGCGTCGTGCATGCACCGTTACCGGAAGACCCGGGGTTGCGTCAGCGTAACGGGCGGTGAGCCGTGCTGCGAACGCCAGCGTCTCTTCCGAGGGATCACCTTGGACGAGCGCTGTGGGTCCGGGGACGTCGGGGAACATCATGATCCAATCGCCCCTCGCGAGATCAGCGATGATCGCGTTCTCCTGCTCGTCACGCCCAACGATGAGCACCGACGTGTCGGAGAGACGAAAGCGACGTCCGTACCGAAGGAGCGTGAACGCCTGGCGGTCCAGGGTATCGCGGTCGTGATGCCGGAACGCGTCCTTCAACCGGTGGGCGTAGCTCTTCTCCAGGAGGATGCAGCACCCCCCGCTGGGCTGACCGAAGGACCGTATACCCCAACGGGAAGCCAATTCTAGCTGACGTTTTCGGGAACGCCCCTGGAGGTCCAGCCAGTCCTCCCGACGTACCCAGCCCTGTTGCTCAGGGTAGGTCGGCTCCAAGAGTCGTCCCGATAGAGGGCGTACGAGGCGGTCTTCGAGTCCCGATTCCCGGGCCACGAGGTCAAGGGCCCGGCGATGTTGGGACATCGGCCGCTGCCCGAGGACCTCTCCGGTGACGACGAAGGCCGCGCCTTGCTCGGCCATGAACTCCGCTGCCCGCTTGAGATAGAAGATCCGGCAGTCCAAACAAGGGTTCATGGCTGATCCGTAGCCGTGCCGGGGGTGACGGACCACGTCGAGATAGGTCTCCGAGGCGTCCAGCAAGCGCACGGGGATGCCCAGTTCTTTGGCAGTGGCCTGTACGAACTCCCCCCGGTCCTGCCCGCAGGCGAAACCCGTCCTCACGAACAGCCCGGACACGGCGAACCCCAGCCGTGCGGTGAGCGCGGCGGCGAGTGCCGAGTCCAAGCCTCCCGAGAGCAGTGCGATGACCTTCACCCTGTCCATTGCCCTATCTCGTATCATAACGCAGGCGTCGCGTCCACCGGATCTCCACAGTCGGTGCACGCCGCTTGCAGGGTGAACAGCGATTGTGAAGCGGATGATCAAGCGAGGTGATGTACGTATGAAGAGATTATTGGGAGTTCTGCTGGCGCTGGGGATACTGCTTACGCCCTTGGCTGCCGTTGGCGCGAATGTGCAAGAGGAGATCGCTGCATCGCGGCAGTCGGCGGTGAAGGAGGCCATTGGCAGTGTGGCTCCGGCGGTCGTGCGCATCGACGCCACGCGCCGTGTGGCTACCTGGTGGGATGAGATGCTGGATGACCCTTTCCTCAGGCGTTTCTTTGGGGAACCCGAGCAAGATCGAGGGCGGTTGACCACTGCTGTTGGCTCTGGCTTCATCGTGGAGTTGGAGGGTAAGAACTACGTGGTGACAAACGCTCACATCGTCGAGGGGGCGGAGTCGATCCGCATCACCGCTCAGGACGGCAGTATCCTCCCAGCGGAGCTCCTGGGGAAGGACGCGTGGCTGGATCTGGCGGTGTTGGCCCTTCAGGGGGATCGGGAGATGCCCCTGGCCCCCGTCGGGGAGTCCACAGCGCTTGAGGTCGGGGATTGGGTGATCGCCATCGGGAATCCTCTTGGTCTTGACTACACCGTGACCATGGGGATCGTGTCGGCGCTCAACCGGTCGGTCCCGCGGCCCGACGGCACGGGCTACTTCCGGCGTATGATCCAGACGGACGCGGCCATCAACCCAGGGAACTCCGGCGGACCGCTGGTGAACGCTGAGGGAGAGGTTGTCGGGATGAACACGCTCATTGCTCGGCGTACGGGGACGGGGCTTGCCGTGGAGGGCATCAACTTCGCCGTACCCATGAGCGAGATCACAAGGGCCCTTCCCCGGTTGGTGGCTGAGGGAACCGTGACCCGCGCATGGCTTGGTGTGTACATCCAGGATCTCCCGCCGGATGGCGAGCGCCAGTTCGGTGTGGCGCCGCGTCAGGGTGTGCTGGTATCCGATCCGGTGTCCGGTGGTCCGGCATGCAGAGCGGGGATGCTCCCTGCCGACGTGATCGTCAGCATCGACGGCGTGCCGGTGGGCACGGTGGACGATCTGCAGAGCGCGATCATGTACCGCGAGGTGGGGGAGACCGTCGACGTGGGTATCGTGCGTGACCGTGAACCCATGACGCTGGAGGTAGTCCTCGGGCAGCGGCCTGACGACACCGCCAGGGTTGAGCCCACCCCTGAAGACGAACCCCAAGAGGGGATGCCGGCGTTTGGCCTTACCGTGTACGCGGTGACCCCTGAGCTCATGGACCGCTACAATGTCGATCGTTCGATGGGAATGGTCGTGGTCAACGTCGAGCCCGGGTCGAGGGCCTACTGGAGTGGGGTGCGCGAAGGCGATCTCATCCTGGAGGTCAACCGCGAGCCTGTGAGCTGCGTTGAGAGCTGGGACGAGCGCGTAGAGGGCCTCGATGAGGAACCGGACATCGTGCTCACCGTCCTGCGGGGCGGGCACCGGCAGTTTATCTTCATCCCGTAGCGCGGTACAATGGCGTTGCGGAGTCGGAGAGTAGCGCAGCTTGGTTAGCGCGCAGCGTTCGGGACGCTGAGGCCGGCGGTTCGAATCCGCCCTCTCCGACCAGTTGACGAAGCAGGAAGGGGCTGTCCGTTGTGAGGGTGTACATCAGCGCAGACATCGAGGGTGTTACGGGGATCTGCCACGCGACCGAGACAAACAAGGAGAAGCCCGACTTCGAACCTTTCCGCGACCAGATGGCCGCGGAGGTAGCAGCCGCCTGCCGAGGGGCCCTTGCCGCAGGTGCCCGTGAGACGTGGGTCAAGGATGCCCATGGGTCCGGCCGCAACCTGCGACCCGGTGACTTGCCTCGCGGGACCCGTCTCATCCGAGAATGGAGCGGGAGTCCTCTGTCCATGATGCAGGAGATCCAGCAGGGGTTCGATGCAGCCCTCATGGTCGGCTACCATTCTGGGGCAGGCTCACCGGGCAACCCTCTTTCTCACACGTACTCAGGTGTCGCGACCGCGATCCTTCTGAACGGGAAACCGGCCTCCGAGTTCTACGTGAACGCGCTGACCGCCGCCATGTTTGGTGTGCCGGTCGTGTTCCTGTCCGGTGATGCGGCGCTGTGTGAGACAGCGGTCTCACTGGTCCCGGGGATCGCCACCGTAGCGGTGATGGAGGGTGTTGGGGCGTCGACGATCAGCATGCATCCCGAGGAGGCGGTCGAGCGGATCGAAGCCGAGGTCAAACGGGCGATCCAAGGCCGCCAAGACGATTGTCTCCTCAAGCTTGACGAACGCTTCACGCTCGAAGTTCAGTGCCGGACGCACGTGAAGGCGTTCGAGATCGGGCACTACCCCGGTGCACGGCAGGTGGATCCGCTCCGGGTTGTCCTGGAAGCGGAAGACTTCATGGACATCCTGCGATTCTTCCAGTTTGGCATCTGAGCCTCTGTTGTGCCGTTGATGCGCTGTTCGTGCACCGGCCACCGCAGGGTTAAGGTGGTCGTTCCGTGTTGCAGTACTCTCAGCAGCACCGCTGATGCGCGTCCTTCGTGTTTGGGAACAGTAGGGGTCCGTTCACAGCGGGCTTCCCCCGTGTTGAAGAGCAACGTTGACGGTGCGATCGCTTCCCGTGAACCGCGTGTGCGCTGAGAGCCGAGAAGGAGGACCACGCTTGCGCTACAGGAAAGCGAATCGTGGGTTCACCCGATTCAAGAAGTTAGTCTGGCTGGCGGTACCCGCCATCGCGGTAGGTGGCCTGTTCTACCCGCCGTTGGGGCTCGGGGTATTGGTGATCATGTTGATGCTGATCGGGATGAGCTTCTTCCGAGGGAAGTACTTCTGTGGGAACCTCTGCCCACACGGGAGCATGTTCGATGTCGTGCTCATGAGGTTCTCCGTTATGCTGAAGATCCCGCCGGTGTTCCGGTCGGCCGCGCTCAGGTGGGGGTTCTTCGCTTTCTTCATGATCATGTTCGGCGTGAGACTGGGGCTCAGCCTCAGTGCGCTCGGCGACCGCTCGCTGCTGGAAGGCCTTGGCGAGGTGTTCGTGCGTCAGTACCTCATCTTTCCCACGCTGGTTGGCCTGATTCTTGCCGTCTTCCTCAATCCGCGGACCTGGTGTTCGGTCTGCCCGATGGGGACCATGCAGGAGATCACATACCGCCTTGGTAAGCGCCTGCGTGAACCTAAGACGACCGACATCCGACTCACGTGGGCAGACCCTTCCCGGTGCACGAAGTGCGGTGTGTGCAGCCGCGTTTGTCCGATGCAGCTTGAGCCCTACCGAGCGCTGGAGGAAGGGGGAGGTGCCGAATTCCACGAGGCCTGCATCAGGTGCTCAACCTGCGTCGAACACTGTCCCAGACAAGCGCTTGCTATGTCGCCAGCCAGTTCAGCTGCGACAACAGACCGCTCTGAACCGGTGGGTGAGGCTCGGTTCGATGTGACCCTTCCGTCTGAGGGTCCACCCGATGCTGGACGTTGACGCTCTTGCGCGGGCTCCGTAGAATCTTCAGGCGTTCAAGAGCGCATACGCGTTCCCCGTAAGCGGGTATAGCTCAATGGTAGAGCACCGGCCTTCCAAGCCGGTAACGCGGGTTCGA
>PUMC01000107.1 GCA_003552425.1 Candidatus Acetothermia bacterium
GTCCACGGTGTGTGCCCACTCAATGGAGAACGTCACGCCCAACATGTCCATCGTCGCACCCAGCGTCATGCACCGGTAGGCAGGCCCTTTGTATGCCCACCGCGAGTCCACCCAGGTGGCTGTGAGCCCGTCGGTGGGAACGGTGATGGACGACGTTTGCTCATCGAGATCGGTCGCGATGAACGACGACAGAATGCTCCGTTTGAGGGAAAGGGTGTACGAGGTGTCCTTGGCCGTGATCTCACCTGTAGGCAGGAACATCATTAGGCCTTCGATCTGCGCGATGGCAAGTAGGCCTTTCAGTCCGAAAGCTTGATCGGCAAAGCCGTCCTCGGTGAACCTGGACATGCTGCTGATCGTCCACGTGTCGTTGACCGTGTAGCTCAGATCGAGCTTCGTGTACTCCAGCTCGGGGTCCGGGAGCAGGTAGATATGCGTGTCCCACGACCCCGAGATCTGGCCCCATCCAGAAAGACCCAACAAACACACCGCCGCAACAATCAGGATAGGCTTGCTCATGGGTTGCCTCGCCTCCTCGCGAAGACGGTATGCTCTTTGTCTGGATACAACGATGGAACAGGTCCCGGAACCTTGCCCGTTGGGTCCGTGATCCCTATCACACCCGGTGGTTGGTTGACAGGAAGCACGGGGCGAATAAGCTAAGGTGTCCTCAGCACGCCCAACGCTCCGGACTGGGTGTGAGGGCGCGGCACACGCCGCACAGGCCGGGGCAACCAAAGTGGAGGAAGAGGTATGGGAACGATTGCCATGGAGCAGGTGCGCAATATCGGTATCGCCGCGCATATCGACGCGGGCAAGACCACGGTTACCGAGCGCATCCTGTTCTTCACAGGAAAGAGTCACAAGTTGGGCGAGGTGCACGACGGCCGGGCGGTGATGGACTGGATGCCCCAGGAACGTGAACGGGGAATCACCATCTCCTCCGCGGCCACGACGACATATTGGAAAGGTCACCGGGTCAACGTCATCGACACACCGGGCCACGTGGACTTCACCGCGGAGGTGGAGCGCAGCTTGCGTGTTGTGGACGGTACGGTGGCACTCTTCTGCGCCGTGTCCGGTGTTCAGCCGCAGTCGGAGGCGGTGTGGCGGCAGGCGGAACGCTACCGGGTTCCGAGAATCGCGTTCATCAACAAGATGGACCGAACGGGGGCTGACTTCTGGGCGGCGCTGGGGGAGATCCGCAGCGAGCTCGGGGCCAATGCGGTGCCCATGGTGCTGCCCATTGGCGCTGAGCAGGAGTTCCGGGGGCTTGTCGACCTTCTCGACATGCATGCCATCTTCTACGAGGAGGGACCGGAGGGTGTGCAACTTCGCGAAGCCCCGATACCTCAGGACCTCGTGGATGAGGCCCACAGCGCCCGTGAGCAGCTGGTGGAGCGCGCCAGCGAACAGGACGATACGTTGCTCGAGGTGTTCATGGAGGGCCGTGAACCCACGCGCGCTGAGCTTTTGGACGGGCTTCGGGCGGCCACCATTGCTGGGCGGCTGGTGCCCGTGCTCTGTGGCTCGGCGTTCCGCAACAAGGGTGTGCGGCGCCTTCTGGACGCCGTGGTGGACTTCCTGCCCTCGCCGGCGGACGTGCCCCCGGTTCGGGGTACCTGGAACGACATCGAGGAAATCCGGCGGGCGGACCCCGACGGTCCGCTGGCGGCGTTGGCGTTCAAGGTGCAGGCGGACCGGCATGTGGGCAAGCTCACGTTCCTGCGGGTCTACTCTGGTGTGCTCCGGCCCGGGGATACCGTGCTCAACGCGGGCCGCGATGCCGAACAGCGTGTGGCCCGCTTGTTCGAGGTCCACGCCAACCGCCGGGAAGCGGTGGACGCCTTGCACGCCGGGGAGGTCGGGGCTGCGGTCGGGCTGGCGGATACGTTCACCGGGGACACGTTGTGCGTTGCCGAGCATCCTGTGATCCTGGAGGCCATGGAGTTTCCGGCGCCGGTGATCGACCTGGCGCTGCTTCCCGACTCGCGGCGTGATGCGGACCGGATGGGGATGGCGCTCGGGCAACTGGCTGCCGAGGATCCGACGTTTTTGGTGCGCTCGGACCCGGAGACGGGGCAGGTGGTCGTGTCGGGGATGGGCGAGCTCCACCTGGAGATCATCGTGGATCGTCTGCGCAGGGAGTTCGACGTGGAGGTGGCTCCTGGTCGGCCGCAGGTTGCCTACCGGGAGACGGCCACGGCCACCGTCGAGCACGAGCACCGTCACGTGAAGCAGACCGGGGGACGGGGGCAGTTCGCCCACGTCGTCATCCGCCTGGAGCCGGGTGAACCCGGTGGGGGCTTGCAGTTCGAGGACAAGGTGACCGGTGGTCGAATCCCACGGGAGTTCATCCCTGCCGTGCGCCGCGGTGTGATGGAAGCGATGGCCGAGGGTCCGTACGCGGGTTGCCCGGTGGTGGATGTCTGCGTGACGCTTCTCGACGGGTCGGCGCACGATGTCGATTCTTCGGAACAGGCATTCCGGGTGTGTGGGGCGACAGCGTTTCGCGATGCGATGCGAAGGGCCAGCCCGCGCCTCCTCGAGCCGTCGATGACGCTCGAGGCCACGGTACCTGAGGAGCACACCGGCGCCGTGATGGGTAGCCTGGCAGCTAAACGCGGTCGCATCCTTGGTGTGGAGGTGAAGGGGGGCGCGCAGGTGCTCCGCGCTCGGGTCCCCCTGGCGGAGATGTTTGGCTATTCCACGGAGATTCGCAGCATGACAAGCGGACGGGGCTCGTTCACGATGCACTTCGAGCGGTACGAACCCGTTCCGGTTGAGGTGGCCGAGGAGATCGCCAACGCGCGCCGCGAAGCCGTGAAGGTGCAGTAGTACGTAGTACGGGGTCAGGACGTGCGTCATCACATCTGCGATGTGGCGGCGATCCCGGTTGCGATGTGATGGCGCACGTCCTGACCCCGGTTCATGCACGTCCTGACCCCGGTCCTGACCCCGGTTGAACCGTTACAATCCACTATGGGCTCGTGGGAAGTGCTTATGGTTCTGGGGTTGTCGGCAGCACCGATCTCGGAGCTGCGCGGTGGATTGCCCCTGGCCCTCAGCTACGGTGCTTCTCCGGCCGTGGCCTATGCGCTTGCCGTGGCGGGAAACCTTCTTCCAGTGCCGTTTCTCCTCTGGGGCCTGGGTTGGCTCCTGCCGAAGCTGGTGTTGTTGCCAAGGCCGCTCGGAGATTGGGCCGATCGCTACCTCTCATGGCAGACCGCGCGCCATGGGCCTCGCGTGGAGCGCTGGGGTAGCTTGGCGCTCATGCTCATCGTAGCGGTACCCTTGCCGATCACCGGTGCGTGGACGGGGTGCTTGGCCGCTGTGCTCGTCGGTGTAAGCCGTCGACGTGCGCTACCTGCTGTGGTGGCGGGGGTGCTGATCGCAGGGGTGTTGGTGTTGTTGGCTTCGCTGGGCGTACTGGCGTTGGTATAGCGCTACAATGGTTGAGAGGAGGGATAGCATGCTCCCGATCAAGAAGCTTCTTTGTCCCACCGATTTCAGCGATGCCTCTCTCGAGGCGTTGGACGTGGCGATGAGCTTCGCCCGCCATTTCGGGGCCGAACTCCTTGTTGTCCACGTTGTCGCTCCGGTGCCCACCGTGGCGGCTCCCACCGACCCGGTTGCCTTCGACGTCGGGGCCTACCAGCAAGGTCTTGGCGACGCCTCGGAACGGCAGCTGAGGGAACTCCTCGAGAAGCGTGTACCTGAGGGGGTGACCTACCGCGGTGTCGTGGTACAGGGTGACGCCGCCCACGAGGTCATCCGCACGGCGGAGGAGGAGAACGTGGACCTCATCGTCACGGCCACCCGAGGGGCGTCCACCTGGCGCGTGTTCGTGTTCGGTTCCGTGGCTGAACGAATCGTGCGTGGAGCACCGTGCCCGGTGCTTACGATTCCGCCGTAAACCGCGTAAACCGGGGTCAGGACGTGCATGAACCGGGGTCAGGACGTGCGTCATCACATCTGCGACGTGGTGGCGACCCCAGTTGCGATGTGATGGCGCACGTCCTGACCCCGGTTCATGCACGTCCTGACCCCAACCATCATGCACGTCCTGACCCCGGTTCCCGGTTCAAGTGCGTAGTTCGAGTTGGCCGTTGTGTGCGTCGAGGTGCACGCGGTCGCCTTCCTTGATCTCCCCGCGGACGAGCATGGTGGCCAGAGGGTTCTCCACTTGGTGGCGGATGGTGCGCTCGAGCGGACGGGCGCCGTAGTGGAGGTCGTAGCCTTCCTTGGCCAGAAGGTCGAGGGCTTCCGGGGTGTGTTCAAGGGTGATGTCCTGTTCCTCAAGGCGCTTGCGGAGGATGTCCAGTTTGATGGTGGCGATCTCCTTGACCATGTGCGGGTCGAGCCTTCGGAAGACGACGATCTCGTCGAGCCGTCCCAGGAGTTCGGGGCGGAACGTCTGGCGCAGGGATTCCCGCACCAAGCGCTCGGCTTCCTCGAAGGTAGCCGCTGTCTGGAAGTGTTCGGAGCCCACGTTGGAGGTCATCACGATGAGCGTGTCCCGGAAGTTCACCGTGTGCCCTTGGCCATCGGTGAGCCGGCCTTCATCGAGGAGCTGAAGGAGGATGTTCATCACCTGCGGGTGGGCCTTCTCCACCTCGTCGAGAAGGATGACCTGATAAGGGCGTCTGCGTACGGGCTCGGTGAGCTGGCCTCCTTCTTCGTAGCCGACGTAGCCCGGCGGGGCTCCGATGAGGCGTGCCACAGCGTGTTGTTCCATGTACTCGGACATGTCGATGCGCAGGAGCGCGCGATCGTCGCCGAACAAGACCTGAGCGAGGGCTTTGGCGAGTTCAGTCTTCCCGACGCCGGTGGGTCCAAGGAAGAGGAATGTGCCCGATGGGCGTCTGGGGTCACAGAGTCCTGTGCGGGCGCGCCGGACGGCTTCCGCCACAGCTTTCACACCGGCTTCTTGGTCCACCACACGTTTGTGGAGGAGGTCCTCGAGGTGAGCGAGGCGCTCCCGCTCTCCCTGTAGCAGCCGCTGGACGGGGATCCCCGTCCATACGGCGACCACTTCGGCGACGTGCTCAGCGGTCACGACGCGGGGCGCTTCGTCGGCGGCCGCCTTGAGGCGGAGCTTGGAGGCTGCTTCGTCAAGGAGGTCGAGGGCTTTGTCGGGGAGTTTCCGCTCGGTGATGTAGCGGTCGGCCAGCCGTGCCGCGGTGGGCAGTGCGGCGTCGTCGACCGTTACGCGATGGTGTTCCTCGAGCTTGCCCTTGATCCCGGCGAGGATGTGCACGGTTTCCTCAGGGGTGGGTTCGCGCACGAAAACCTGGGCCATGCGCCGCTCCAGGGCCGCGTCCTTCTCCACGTGCTTGCGGTACTCGTCGAGTGTGGTGGCGCCGATGAGCCGTAGGCGCCCGCGGGCGAGGGGTTCCTTCAGCATGTTGGCTGCGTCGACCGCCCCTTCGGCGGCTCCCGCGCCGACGACGCTGTGGAACTCGTCGATGAACAGGATCGTGTTGCCGGATGATCCCTCGACTTCCCGGAGGACGGCCTTCATGCGTTCCTCGAACTCGCCCCGGAACTTCGACCCGGCGACCATTCCGCCTACGTCGAGGGCGACGACTTGCTTGCCCTTGAGCGCTTCGGGGACTTCACCGGACGCGATGCGCTGCGCGAGGCCTTCGGCGATGGCTGTCTTTCCCACGCCGGGTTCACCGACGAGTACGGGGTTGTTCTTGCGGCGTCGGAGAAGGATCTGGATCACGCGCTCGATCTCCTCCTCCCGGCCGACCACCGGGTCGAGTTCGCCGCGCTTGGCCAGCTGGGTGAGGTCGATGCCGTACTTCTCGAGCACGCGGTAGCGTTCCTCGGACTCGGGGGAGTCGACGCGCTGCGCTCCGCGTACCTGATGGAGCGCAGTGTACACGGCGTCGGGTGTGATGCCGTGCTTGACGAACAGGCGGGCCAGCCCGGGGTCGTCGTCGCGGGCCACGGCGATGAGCAGGTGATCGACGCCGATGTAGTCGTCGCGCAGGCGTTTGGCCTCCGCTTCGGCGGCCTGGAACACTTCCTCGAGCCGCGGTGTGATGTACACGGTTTGGCCGGTCCCCTGGCTAACGCACGGGCGCAGGGCCAGCAGGTGCTCGAGGTCGCGCACGAGCCCGGGGATCGTCACGCCCATCGCTTTGAGCACGTCCTGGGCCACGCCCTCGTGGGTGGCCAGGGCGTGGAGCAGATGCTCGACGTCCAGTTGGTTATGGCGCCGCTCGCGGAGCGTCTCCTGTGCGCTCGCCAACACCTCCTGTGCACCTTGTGTCAACCTATCGGAACGGATCATCGTCGTACCCTCCTATTAGCAATCTCGTATCTAGAGTGCTAATTCTAGCAGGTTTCGCCTCGCCGTGCAACAGTGGTAAGCCCGTACCGATGCGGCTACACTGTCTTCCATGACGCTCCATGCAGAGCGCAAGGTCGAGGTTCAGGAGCTCCTGCGCCAGCACCCGGCTGACGTGGCGGAGATCTTGTCGGCGCTCCATGACCACGAGGCGGTGGAGCTTCTGCAGCGTTTGTACGAGCGTCGCCGCCGCGCGGCTGCGGCACCCCTTGGGGAGATGGAGCCCGAGGATGCCGCACACCTCCTGGCCGAACTGTCTCGAGATACGGCAGTGCAGATCCTGTCGCGGATGGACCCCGATGATGCAGCTGACCTCCTCGCTGAGCTGCCGCCAGAGACCGTGCAGGACATCCTCCGGCGTCTGGAGCGGGAAGATGCTCAGGAACTCTCTGGCCTTCTATCGTACGCGCCGGACAGCGCGGGCGGACTCATGTCTCCCGAGGTGGTGGCACTGTCGGCGCGCCTTTCCTGCCAGGAGGCCATCGACACGCTTCGCCGGGTGGCCGAGGAGATGGAGACGGTGTACTACGCCTACGTGGTGGATGCCGAGGGGCGGCTGCTCGGGGTTCTCGCCCTGCGCGACCTCGTGTTCGCGCCCCCGGAGGCGCCGGTGGTGTCGGTGATGCGTTCGGATACGGTGACGCTGCCGGTGGACATGGATGTGGAGGAAGTCGCCCAGACCTTCGACAAGTACAACTACCTTGCGCTTCCTGTCGTGTCGCAGGACAGCCGCCTGTTGGGTGTGGTGACCGTGGACGACGTGATCGACGTGATCCGTGAGGAGACCACCGAGGACTTCCTGCGGATGGGCGGTATCCCCGCCGGTGAGGAGGACCCGCTGACGCCGGTGCGGGAGTCCGTCCGCAAGCGCCTGCCGTGGATGATGGCCAACATCCTGTTCTGCCTGGTGGCGGTTGTGGGGATCGCTGTGTTCGAAGGGACGATCGAACAGGTGGCGTTCCTGGCGGTGTTGATGCCGATCATCGCGGACATGGCGGGGAACGTGGGCTCGCAATCGATGAGCGTGACGATCCGCGGGATGGCCACGGGTCACTTCACATGGGGCGACCGGTGGAAGGCCTTACGTAAGGAATTCACGGTGGGGATCATCAACGGCGCTGTCCTCGGTGTGCAGCTGGGGGCGATCACCTTCCTATGGCGGGGAAACCCCTACCTGGGGGTGCTGGCACTGTTCACGATGTGGATGACCACCGTGATATCGTATGTGCTTGGAAGCTCGATTCCCACGTTCCTCCGGCGCCTGAAGCTCGATCCGGCGATGATGAGCGGCGCTGTGGTCACGACGGTGGCCGATCTCCTGGCGTTCTTCTTCTTCCTCGGGCTGGCCACGGCGTTCATCGACCGACTATGAATGCGGCGCTTCTGAGCGGCGCGTTGGTGGTGATCGTCCTTTCCGCGGCGGCGGCCCCGCTTTCGCTCCCGCTGCGGGGAGCAGGCGGCGCGCTGCTTCTTGGGCTGTGGGCGTACGCGGCTTGGTCCGGGAGGGCGGGTGATCCGCGCTCTCCGTTGCGGCTCCTTCCGGGCGTGGCACTCGTGTTCTTCGGGTTGGCGCTTGTGGGGGCCGAGGCGGCGCTCGTTGCCTGGGCGGCGGTCCCTCCGTTGGTCGTCGCTTTGGATCAGGCGCGGTTCAAGGATTGGCGGTCGCTGGCCACGGGGCTTTACGTTATACTGTGGCTTGATCTGTTTGCCTTGGTACACCAGCTTGTGGCTGTGGGGCGCCAGCTTTCGGGGGTTGCCTTGCTGTCGTGGAGCCTGGGGTTGGGCGTGGTGGCCA
>PUMC01000113.1 GCA_003552425.1 Candidatus Acetothermia bacterium
CGGGAAGCCTGGATTCCAAAACCGGTCAGGAGATCCTGGCTACCTTCCGCAGCCTGGTGGATGAGGGGCGGACGGTGGTCGTCGTGACACACGAACCCTATGTCGCAGGGTTCGCAGAGCGACAGATCCGCCTTCTAGACGGGCGGCTGGAGGACACCAATGGCCCTTGTTGACCGCATAGCTGCAGGATTGACAGCGCTGTGGGCCCACAAGCTTCGCACCGGGCTGTCGGTGTTGGGTGTGGTGATCGGCGTGGCTGCCCTGGTCGCCATTGTATCGATGATCGAAGGCGCCACGGCTGAGATCAGCGGTCAGATCGTCGGCCTAGGCGCCCGCACGATCACCGTGAACCTCTACCCCACACGTGTTCTCCAAGCTGGCCAGGCAGCGGGGTTTCTCGCTGAGCAGATCTCGGATGAGCTGAGGCGCGCGCCAGCGGTCTGGGAGGCAGTGCCAACCAGCACAGCATCCGGCGAAGCACAAGTCGGCTTCAACCAAAGCTCCCCCCTGAGAGTCGTCGGCACGACCACGGACTACGCACGGTTATTTGGTTTCTGGCCCTCCCAAGGGCGGTTTCTTCACCCACTCGACGAGGGAATGCCGGCAATGGTGCTGGGTGCTCGCCTCGCCTCCGAACTCCTGGGCCCCGGTGATCACGTCGGCAGAGACCTTGTGATAAACCTGTTCAACGAGACACTCGTGTTTCGAGTCGTGGGGATCATGCAACCACGTGGGATGGTGGGAACCTACGATATTGACGGACAGGCTTACGTGCCCATCTCCCTGCTGCAGGAACTCTCCGGGAGTCGCTACTTCAGTACGTACATCGTTCAGGCAACGAGCGAGGGTCAGGTAGACGAAGCTGTGCAACAAATCGAGTCAATCCTCGACCAGAAGTTCGCTGCTTTGACACAGCCGATCGCGGCGGCAACCAGAGGGGTTCAGCAGGTCCTCGGCACCGCACGCGCCACAACAACCCAAGCGGCACCCTACACCGTCCGTGCCCAGAGTGAGATCATCCAGGCGTTCGAGGAGTCCACCCGAACGATGATGCTCATCCTCGGGGGAATCGCAGCGATCTCCCTTCTTGTGGGGGGGATCGGGATCATGAACATCATGCTCGTGGCGGTGGTGGAGCGAACGCGCGAGGTCGGCATCCGTATGGCGACCGGCGCACGCCCCAGCGACATCCTCGGCCAGTTCCTGTTCGAGGCAATCCTGATCTGCGTGGTCGGCGGGCTCCTCGGTCTCCTGCTCGGGTGGCTTGCCGGAGCGCTTGGGGCACAGATCGGCGAGTGGCCGTTCATCCTCTCACCCATGCCACCGCTGATCGCCGTCTGCTTCTCGCTGTTCATCGGTGTGGCCTTCGGCATCTACCCCGCGGTGCGTGCCTCGCGCCTTGACCCGGTAGAAGCGCTGCGACATGAGTGACGGGTACTTCGATCCGGTTATCGTTCCAAACCATGCGACCGGTGCTGCCCACTTACGCCCTCAGGGTTGCAACCCTGGTTCCTCGACCACCTGTTGCTCGTAGAGCTCCCGGCGGGCTTCCTTGTGCTCGAAGCGTCAGGCTCCCTGCCTGCCAGCTCGTTGCCCTAACGATGCCATACGAACCGACGGCGGTCTCCACCAGCGCCCGCTACCCGACGCACAGATCTGTGGGATCTTCAGAGACGGCATGACACAACCGACTACACCGTTCCTCGAGGTTTCGTTGGTCAAGCGGAAGCGGGGGCGCAATGCCCCCGCTTCCACCCTTGCTAAAGGAAAAGCCAGGTTCGCCCTAGCCCTCTAACCCATGGCGCTTCCGGCCTTCGCCGTTCCCAAGGCCGTTGCCTTCAAGCCGATTCTGCTGCAGATTCCGGTTCAGCAGACGCAGCTCCTGGACCCCTTCTTCCTTCATCGTCCTCGTCCTCTCGGGCTCGCAATCCTCGCTGCACTCGGCGGCAGACGCCTGCGCCTGCGTCCGGGTCATGGTCATGGTCGCAGTGCTGCGCTGCGCTGCGAATGCCCCAAGGGCCACGAGCCCTACCATCACCACTACGATGCCTGCGGTCTTCCACTTTGCCATTGTCTTCCTCCTTTCGTTGTGCCTCTCTTGGAGGCCAGCCATACCCTAGCAAAAACTTGTGAAACCCTGATGAAGTCCCAACAGCACCTCTCGATCTGGCAGTGCAGGTCGGTTCGTGGGGCAAGGATGGTGGAGTACGCCTGGCCCCGCTTCCGTCGAGGGAGTCAGGCGTCCTTACCGGCGCGGGGCACCGTGAAACCGAAGCAGGCACCCTCGCCAAGCCGGCTCTGAACCCAGATCTTCCCCCCATGCGCCTCGACGAGCTGCTTGGCTATCGTGAGACCCAGGCCCGCCCCGCCGCCGCAGCTCCGTGCCCGCGCCGGGTCCGCGCGGTAGAAGCGCTCGAACACGTAGGGAAGGTCTCCCTCGGAGATGCCCTCTCCTGTGTCCGTCACGTGCACGTGAACCCAACCCTCGCGCATTTCCGCCGAAACGGTAACCCGGCCTTCTGCGGGTGTATGCTCGAGGGCATTCCAGAGAAGATTGCGCAAGACTTGGATCATCCTGCCGGGGTCAACCTCTACCAGGGGCACGTCCTCGGGCAGTGCCTCCACGAGCTCCACGCGACGCTGCTCCGCCTCGCGCTGCACAACAGCCATGCCTCGGCGTACCAGGTCCGAGAGGGCCACCGACTGCGGCGCAAGCTCCAACTGCCCCGCCTCGGCCAGCGAGAGATCCTGAAGATCATGCACCAATCGGCCCAGGAGAAGCGTCTCCTCGTGCAGGGAGACCAGGAGCTCAGGGCTCGGGTGCATGACGCCTTCGCGCATCGCTTCCAGATATCCTTGCAGGTTTGCGAGCGGCGTGCGAAGCTCGTGGGCCAGATCGCTCACCATGTGCCGCCGGAGCGTCTCCTGCTGCTTGAGCTGAGCGGTCATCGCGTTGAACGCCCGGCTCAACTCTCCGATCTCGTCGCGTGTGGTCGCAGACACATGCTGGTCGAGGTCGCCTTCCTGCATCCGACGCACGGCTTGGGTCAGGGACTGCACCGGTCTCAGGGTGCGCCGTGAGAACCAGATCACAAACGTGGTGCCGCCGGCCACGGCCACCAGCGCTGCCCAGAGCACAGAACGGGTCAGGGCTTGCAGGAAACCCTGCTCAGCCGCAGCAAGACCACCGGGCAGGATGTGCAGTGTGGCCACCGCTGTGCCACGAGCAGTCACAGGCACCGCTGTACCGCGCCCGGGAGTCACGTCAGCGCCTGCTGTCAGCCTGCCCGCGGAGTCGAAGATCACCGCACCTTGAGGGTCAGCCAAGACCGCACGTTCCCCAAGCAGCGCCGCGATCTCCTCCAGCAACGGCTGGGCCCCTTGCCAATTGCGGTTACGTTCGTGATGGGCTGCCAATACGGCGGCCATGCGATGGACCTGCGTACGCCTTCCGTGTTCCACGTAGCTGACGAACTCCTGGCTCGTCGTCAGGCGTGACACCACGGCCACCGTGCCCACAGCGAGGGCGACCACCGCCACCATGCCCACCAGGAGCCTCGTGAGCATGCTATGACGCACCGGAGTCCTCCTCGGCGACGAACCGGTACCCCACACCAAACACGGTGGTAATGTAGCGTGGCCTTCTCGGATCGGGCTCGATCTTGCGGCGGAGGTTCTTCACGTGCGCGTCGATCGTACGCTCGAACCCCTCGAAGTCGTAGCCCAGTGCGGTGTGGATCAGCTGTTGACGGGTGAAGGCCCGCCCAGGCTCCCGTGCCATCGCCTCCAGAAGTGCGAACTCGGTGGCGGTCACGTTCGCCGGGCGCCCCTCCAGCGTCACCCGATGTGCACGGAAGTCGATCTCAAGGGCCCCGAAGACGAGCCGTTCGGGACCCTCCTTCTCACCGGCGCGTCGCAGATGGGCGCGGACGCGGGCGAGGAGTTCTCCTGGGCTGAACGGCTTGGTCACGTAGTCGTCCGCACCCAGGTCGAGCCCGACAATCTTGTCCCGTTCGGTGGTCTTGGCGGTGAGCATGACGATGGGAATGTCCCACTGCGCGCGCACCACGCGGCACACCTCAAGGCCATCCACCTCGGGGAGCATGAGATCGAGGATGAGCAGGTCCGGCTTGCCGTCGCGCAGGGCCTCCAGCGCCTGGCGGCCGTCCGCAGCGGTCCGCACCCGGTATCCGTCACGCTCAAGGTATACGCGCAAGAGCTCGACGAGTTTGGGATCGTCATCCACGACCAGCACGCTTCGCCGCATGGACCAGTCTACACCCGAGTTGTGAAGGACTTGTGAAGCAGGATTCTTGGTGCCCATAGAGGCGCGACCAACCCTCAACTGCACCCAAGCCCCCGAGCACACCCGCTCACCATAGGCCGAAACCCATCTACCCCCTTCCTGGGTTGCCTGATGATGCAGGTATGGGCTACGCTCACCGCACTACAGGGAGGTCAGGCGGCGAGAGCGTCTGCTCGCGGGGGGCGAGGACGTGGCTGGCCGCTGCGCGCCGTGCATAGAGACAACGAGCATGCAGGATCTGAGGCTGTAACCTTTGTTGCACGCTCGGAGAGGGTTTCAGCACCGTGCACCGCGCCGGAACCGCGGGGGGCCCGGGCCATTCCCCGACACCGGGTTGTCGTGACGGGAATGGGTGTGATCAGTCCCATCGGCATTGGCAGGCAGGTATTCTGGGAGAATCTGCTCTCCGGGCGCAACGGCATCGGTCGTGTGACTGCCTTTGACCCTTCCGAGTACCGCTCCCAGATGGCCGCCGAGGTGAAGGACTTTGACCCGACAGCATGGCTCGACGGCAAGGCCGCCCGCCGCGTGGACCGGTTCACGCAGTTCGCGATGGTGGCCGCGGACCTGGCGATGGCGGAAGCAGGCCTGGATAGGGCTCCGTTCGATGCAACGCGTGCTGGTGTGATCATCGGCTCAGGTATCGGTGGCGCACAAACGATCGAGAGCGAACACCGCCGGCTCCTGAAGAAGGGTCCACGGGCTCTCGCCCCGTTGGTCGTCACCAAGGTCCTGATCAACACAGCCGCATGCATCGTGTCCATCACCCACGGCCTCAAGGGTCCTCTCTCGGCGCTGTCCGTCGCCTGCTCCACCGGGGCAAACGCGATCGGGGACGCCTTTCGGATCATCGAACGAGGCGACGCCGACATCATGGTGGCCGGAGCATCCGAGGCCAGCGTCACTCCCTTGCCGTTCGCCGGTTTCTGCGCCACCCGTTCGATGTCCACCAGGAATGATGACGTGGAACACGCCAGCCGCCCCTTCGACGCGCACCGCGACGGGTTCGTCATGGGAGAAGGCGCAGGGGTCGTCGTCTTGGAGCGCCTCGATCACGCGCTTGCACGCGGGGCTTCTGTCTATGCTGAGCTTATCGGCTACGGGAACACCGCCGACGCCTTCCACGTCACCGCTCCCGAGCCGAGCGGCGACGGGATGGTCCGTGTTATGGATGCGGCGCTGCGGGACGCCGGCGTTGCGCAAGCGGAGATCGGCTACATCAACGCCCACGGAACCTCGACCCCGTTGAACGACAGGATCGAGTCTGCGGCAGTGGTCGCCCTGTTCGGAGAGCATGCGGAAAAGCTCAAGATCAGCTCGAACAAGTCGATGATCGGTCACCTCCTGGCCGCCGCCGGCGCGGTGGAGTTCGTAGCCACTGTACTCACCGTGGCCACGGGATGGGTGCCGCCCACGATCAACCACGAGACAGCCGACCGGGACTGCCCGCTGGACTACGTGACCGGAGGCGCCGAATGCGTGAACCCAGCGATCGCGTTGAGTCAATCGTTTGGGTTCGGAGGGGGCAACGCCTGCCTCGTCGTGCGGCGCTTCGAGGAGAAAGGGGTGTCATGACAGTTCCAGAACTCCACATCGGTGACCTCATCGCCAGGCTCCCCATCGTCCAGGGAGGCATGGGCGTCAGGATCTCCCTGTCTTCGCTTGCCGCGGCTGTGGCCAACGAAGGTGGCATCGGGACCATCTCCAGCATCGGCCTGGGTGCTTTGGAGGAGGGTGATCGGGAATACGAGCGCATGTCCCGCGAAGCGCTGCGGGAGGAGATCCGCAAAGCCCAGAAGATGACGGACGGGATCCTCGCGGTCAACTTCATGGGCGCGGTTCGCAACGTCGAGGACCTCGTACGCACAGCTGTGGACGCAGGCATCAAGATGATCGTTTTCGGTGCGGGTCTCCCCATGCGGCTTCCGGAGATCGTCCCCGACCCGTCCGTGAACCTTGTGCCGATCGTCAGCTCGGCCCGTGCTGCCGACTTGATCCTCCGGGCCTGGACCAAACGCTACGGGAGGCTCGCGAGCGCGATCGTGCTTGAGGGACCGCTCGCCGGCGGGCACCTCGGGTTCTCCCGAGAGGAACTCCAGCACCCAGAGGACTTCGCCCTCGACAAGCTGCTCCGCGATCTCTTGGAGGCCCTGAAACCCTATCAAGACCGATCCGGTATGGAGATCCCCGTGATCGCCGGTGGGGGGGTCTACGACGGTAGAGACGTCGCACGGATGCTGCGGCTCGGCGCATCCGGCGTCCAGATGGCCACCCGTTTCGTGTGCACCTGGGAGTGCGATGCATCTATGGCCTTCAAACAGGCCTACCTGGACGCACGCGAGGAGGACATCGTCATCATCAAGAGCCCCGTGGGGCTACCGGGAAGGGCAATCCGGAACAAGTTCCTCGAAGAGGTCGAGAAGATCGATCGGGCGAAGGTGTACTGCCCGTATCACTGTCTGACCGCGTGCAAGGTCTCCGAGGCGAAGTTCTGCATCGCTCGGGCACTGCTCAATGCGTGGCGGGGAGACGTGGATCACGGACTGGTCTTCTGCGGCCAGAACGCTCATAGGATCGACAAGATCCTCTCCGTTAAGGAACTCATGGCCGAGCTCGAGAGCGCGCTCGCGGCCGCGCTCGCCGAAGAACCGTAGTCCAGCCGATACAAACCGAAGCCGAGTGCGGCCCCCCTCCCGACCACAGCGTGCCGCCTGCAGATCAAGCGCATCCAGGCCTCTCGGTAGCATCGCCACATGCACACACGCGACCAAGCTGGAAGCCCTGTCTTGTTTACTCCCTCTCCCACACTGCCTTCACCGATCCACCGGCATCAGGAGACAGGCGACTACCTGCACCTGCTGGATCAGGTGCCTCTTCAGCGGAGCGGCTCAGGATCCGATGGCCGACGCTCGAGATTGCCCAGGCACCAAGCGGAGCGGTGGCGAGGATGCTGAGCACGGATACGGCGAGGATGACTTCCCCTGGGCCTGTATCGATGCCGGCTGCCCGCATGGCAAGAAGCGGCCCGGCGCCGATGGCCGCCTGCACGGTGGCCTTGGGGGTATAGGAAAGGGCCACAAACAGACGCTCTGGCCACGTAAGCTGACCTCGGCTGAGGCACAGCAGCACACCCGCAGCCCGTGCGGTGAGACCGGCTGCGATGATTCCCAAACCCGGCCCCACCACGGACAGAGCAAGGGCGAGGTCGACTTGAGCTCCGGCCAAAGCGAAGAGGACGATCTCGGCAAACACCCATAGGTGAGCAAGGTGCGTGGAGAGCTGGCGGGCCAAGTACTCCCGACGTTCCAGTAAGACGAAACCGATCGACATCACGGCGAGGAGGGGGGCGAAGGGGATCCACGAGCCGGCCAGACGTTCGGCTTGGACAAGCAGGACGGAGACGGCCAGGACGGTGAGTACCTGCTTGGAAGCCCGAGGCGCAAAACGGTCGAAGACCCGGTACAACAGCACTCCGGCTGCCAGACCAATGCACACGCCGAGCACGACCGAGACCGGTGCGCTGGCCAAGCGCCAGGCGAGGCTCATGTGTTGCCCCACATACAAGCCCAGCAACAACCCGTGCACGACGATCACATTCACGTCGTCGAGCGAAGCCCCGGCAAGCACAAGTGTGGAAATGTGCTTGTCATGTCCCAGCTTCTTCTCTTGGAACGAAAGCATCATTGGCACGATGA
>PUMC01000101.1 GCA_003552425.1 Candidatus Acetothermia bacterium
GGACATCCTGGAGGAGAGCGACGCGGTGGTCCGCAAGCTGTGGGACAACGCCCGCTACTTCAAAGCGGAACTGGCCGGATTGGGCCTTGATACCGGTGCATCGGAATCCCCGATCACACCGGTGATGCTGGGTGATGCCAAGGTTGCCTGGGACTTCTCCAAGCGCTTGTTCGAAGCGGACGTGTTCGCCCAGGCGATCGCCTACCCCACGGTGCCCAAGGGGAAGGCGCGCATCCGGGTGATGATGTCCGCCGGGCACAGCCGTGAGGACCTCGATTTCGCCCTGGAGGCGTTCGCCAAGGTGGGCCGGGCGCTTGGCGTCCTCTAGCCCGAAGGAGCCTCGGTACTAGAGCCCAAGATCACGGGACACAGCCTGCATGGCCGCAAGGATCACGCCCACGAAGTCGGCGAGTTCCATCCCCAGTTCTTGGCAGGAGGCGATCCCCTCTCGAGAGGCGGACCGGGCGAACCCCTTCTCTTTGTAGCGGTTCAGGACGTTGTCAGGCGTGAGGCCCGCCAGACGTTGGGGGTGGACGAGCGCAGCGGCGACGATGAGTCCGGTAAGGGGGTCCACCGCGCACAAGGCCTGCCCCATGGATGTCGTCGGTGGCTGATGGTCGGCATGTGCCAGGATGGCGTCGAGCATCTCCCGGTCGGTGATCCCCTCGGCCTCCAGGAGTTCAACAGTCCTAAGGCCGTGGAGCTCCGGGTTGTCCTTGGTGAGCTCGTAATCGAGGTCGTGGAGCAGGCCCACGAGGCCCCACCGGTCCGGATCCTCCTCGAACCGAGGGGCCAGAGCCCGCATACCGGCCTCCACGGCCAGCATGTGCTTGATGAGGTTACGGTTCTCGATGTTGCTCTCCACAAGTGCCATTGCTTGTTGGCGCTGCATCACACCTCCTTAGGGGTGACGGGTGTTGCTGCCTCCACGGCGATCACCTTGGGGTCGGCAAGCATCGCGAGGAGCTGCGACCGGTCGGATCGGGCCGTGATCACGCTGCCATCGGCATAGCGAACGAGAACGCCCACCGCGGCATCGGTGGGCTGCTTGAGGAGCCTGCGCAACCTTGGATCGGCCTTGGCCGCCGGGTGGGCGCACAGGTCAGCCAGCGGACAGAGGGCGCATTGAGGACGCCGCGCAGCGCACACCTCGCGACCGAGCCTGATGAGGTTCAGGTGAAGGGGTTCCTCACGGCCCTCGGGAACAAGCGGGGCCAGGGCGGCATGGGGCTCCGCCTTGGGGGCGAGGAGTCCGAGCCTTGTCGTGACCCGCTGGATGTGTGTGTCCACCGGGAATCGGGCGATCCCAAACGCCATCAGAAGGACGATGTACGCGGTCTTCTTCCCCACCCCCGGAAGCCCAAGGAGCCACGCCTCGGCGGCTTCGGGGGACAGGCGGCCGAGGAAGTCGAGGGACAACGTCCCCGCTTCTCGAAGAACCCGGCTCAGCACATCGTGCAGCCTTCGGGCCCGTTGGTGGTGAAGCCCGGCAGCCTTGATCGCCTCGGCCACCGCGTCCTCGGGTGCCCCCAGGAGCTCCTCCCAGGTCCGCCAGCAAGCGCGCAGCGCTTCGAATGCCAGGTCGCGGTTGCGGTCAGAGGTGTTCTGGGAAAGAATCGTGCGTATAAGCAGGGTCAGTGGATCTTCGCGTTCGAGGCGCGGATGTCCATAGCGGTGGGCCAGTCGGCGGTCCACCTCGGGCAGCAAGGCACGGGCTTCCATGAGGACAAGCATAGAGGAGGGGTAGGAGGTGGGCAACGCTGATCGTCTGCGCGAGGATGCCAGGAGGATCTGTACAGCAGCGGTGGAGGCTGTGGATCCAGGGCGCTGTGTCCGCCGTGCGCTCCAGCACGTAGAACGCGATGAGCGAAGCGTATGGGTGGTGGGTATGGGGAAGGCCGCTGCCCGGATGGCAGCCAGCGTAGAGTCCGTTCTCGGGGAGCAGGTACAGGGTGGTCTGGTCATCACAGCCGACGGCTGCGCCGTCGCCACCCGCAAAGTACGCGTGGTGGAGGCGGGGCACCCCCTCCCCGATGCGCGCGGTGTCGGCGCTGCCCAGGAACTCGGCGAGCTGGTCGCGGCCGCTGGGGAGAATGAACGGATCCTGTGCCTGATCTCCGGTGGTGGATCGGCGTTGGCCAGCTTGCCTTGGGAAGGCCTCGCGCTCGAGGATCTTCAGAAGACGGGGGAGCTTCTCCTTCGTTCAGGGGCGACCATCGGCGAACTCAACGTTGTTCGCAAACACCTGGAGGTCCTCAAGGGAGGCGGTCTGGCGCGGCGGGCGGCCCCAACGCCCGTTCTCTCGCTCATCTTGTCCGATGTGGTCGGTGATCCCCTGGAGGCGATCGCCTCCGGCCCGACAGCGGCGGATCCCAGCACGTTCGGTGACGCGCGGACGGTGCTTGACCGTTACGGACTATGGGAGAAGGTTCCGTCGGCGGTGCGCCGACACATCGAGGCGGGGATCGAGAGACGTGTCCCGGACACGGTCAAGCCCGGTGCGGAGCTCTTGCAGAACGTGGAGCATCGGATCATCGGTTCGGGACGGATCGCGGCGGAGGAAGCCCTCAACCGCGGTGGGGAACTCGGCTACCAGGGGTTGCTCCTCAGCACCACTGTGGAGGGGGAAGCCCGTGAGGTGGGCACGGTCTGCGGTGCCTTGGTTCGGGAGATCGTGTCGCACGGTCGGCCGGTATTGCCCCCGGCGCTCCTCATGCTCGCTGGGGAGACCACGGTCACCGTGCGGGGCGCAGGCCGTGGGGGGCGTAACCAGGAACTGGCGCTCGCGGCGGCGATAGCGCTCGAGGGATGGCCCAACGCCGCTGTGTGCGCATTTGGAACCGATGGTCGAGACGGGCCCACCGATGCCGCGGGAGCGGTGGTCGACGGGGGCACGGTGGCCAGAGTCCGCGACTCCGGACGGGATCCGCGGACAGCCCTTGCCGACAACGACGCGTACCACGCGCTTCAGGCGTCGGGCGATCTGATGATTACGGGGCCGACGGGGACCAACGTGGCGGATCTGTACTTCATGCTGGTGGACAAGGAGGAACGGTGATCAACGCGGAGAGCGGGACGAACATGATGGTGCGGCTCAAGGACGGCGAGCAGCTTCCTGAGGCGCTGCTGGGCCTCGAGACCCGTGCAGCAGCCATTGTCGCCGGCATCGGCATGTTAAGGGACGTGGTGATGGGTTATTGGGATGGCCAGCGCTATGTTGAGGAACCCCTGGACGTACCGGTGGAGCTCCTGTCCCTCCAGGGGAACATCGCCGAGCTGAATGGGGAGGCGGTGCTTCATGCCCATGTGGTGGTCGGACGCGAAGACATGAGCACGGTAGGCGGCCATCTCATCAGGGCCACGGTGCACAACACCGCTGAACTCCTGCTGGTTGCGCTCCCGGGGGTCCGTATGGAGCGCAAGGCGGAACCCACAGGTCTTCCTGGGCTCTACCCCTCGCAGGCCCCGGGGACATAGCGTTAGGAATCCTCTGGGCTTCGAAGCATCGCCCGGAGCGTCTTGAACGCCTTGGCGGCACGCGCAGGGCGTGGGGCACGTTTGCCGGCATCAGGATGACCTCACCGTCGCCTCCCCGGACCTTCCTGCGAGCTATCGGGCGTACAACGCGGGACGGCGGTCGGCGAGCACATCGTTCCACGGGTTGATGTGCTTGTTGTGGGATTCCTCGGGGTCGAGCTCGATCACCCGCACCTCCTCGGACTCCTCCGGGGAACGGGCCAGGAGTTCTCCGTTGGGGGCGACGATCTGCGAAAGACCGGTGAAACGCAGAGCCCGGCCGCCACGCTCCTCCGAACCCACCCGGTTTGCGGTCACGGTGAACACCCGGTTCTCCATTGCCCGCACGACCATCGTGCGTTGGGCGATCCCCGCCATCACCAAGTTGGAGGGGTGGGCGATGATCTCCGCACCCTGCAGGGCGAGGGTGCGCGCGGACTCAGGGAAGTAGTGGTCGAAACAGATCATCACACCCACCCGGGCCCCGGAAACGGGCACCACCGGAAACGGCGTGTTGCCGGCGGTGAACCACCGCTTCTCCTCGAAAAAGAGGTGAACCTTGCGGTACAGGGCCAGCATACCGTCGGGCCCGACAGCCACTGCGGCGTTGTAGAGTTGATCACCATCACGCTCGGCGAGCCCGGCCACAAGGTGTGCACCGAGTTCGCCAGCCATCGCGATCAGTTCGTGCGTTGTGTCGCCTGCTGGCACGGCTTCGGCGAGCGCTCGCGCTTCGTCGTGCGAGGTGAACACATAACCTGTGTTGAAGAGCTCCGGCAGCACCCAGAGATCGGCCCTCTCCGAGCTCATAAGCTCGCGAGCACGCCGAAGGTTGGCCTCCACCTCTCCGAACCGCGGTCGCATCTGCACATAGCCCACACGCATGATGCCTGGACTATACCTTAGGAGCGTGCTCTTCACATCTTCGTCTGCTGGGGGGCTTCGCTGGAGAGCTGTGAACTGTTGTCGTATCTCGGATAGCGGTCCTCAGGAAGAGCGTCAGAGTCGTGTGGATGGTCCGTAAACAAGAACTGCGCCATCGTCTTCATCACCCTGTCTAAGGAGGCAAGCGACACGGATTCGTTGGGTTGGTGGGCCTCCTCAATCCTTCCCGGTCCGTAGATGACAACGGGCACACCGTACACTGGGACGATCTCCACGGCGTCCGTCGAGTAGGGTGCAATACCGGTGGGCACAGCCTTGCCGGCAACCTCGTTCGCAGACGCGATGAAGGCCTCGACGAACGGGTCTTCGACATCGCTCACGATGGGTGCGCGGTCGTTGAACACATCGACTTCGTAGGACGCACCCGCCTGCTGCGCGCACTCACGACCTAATGTCTGCACAAGGGCGAGCATGCGTTCACGGTCTTCCGAAGAGACGGTCCTTACGTCAATGCTCAACGTCGCGAGGTCCGGGACCACGTTCACCTGCCACCCACCCTCGAACTTGCCGATGTTGACGGATGTACGTCCGCGTCCAGCCACGTCAGGGAACTCCAGTGCCGCCATGGTCAGCCGGTCACAGAAACGTGCTGCCGGCAGGACTGCGTTGATACCTGCCTCCGGAATCGACCCATGGGCGGCTTTCCCCCTGAAGCGGACTGTCATCCAAAGCTCGCCCTTCTGCCCGGTGTACAGCCATCCACCGGTTGGTTCGGGGATGATGAGCATCCGTATATCGTCGATCTCCCCCGACTTCACAACGCTTCCCGCACCGCGATATGCGCCTTCCTCATCGGCAGTCAACGCCAGTACAAGATCATGGACAGGGAGTTGCCCTTGTTGGACGCATTGCTCAGCTATGCACAGTGTTGCAGCCAATCCCGCCTTCATATCGGCGGAACCAAGCCCCCACAGACGGTCTTCGGTGCATCGAGGTACCAAGGGGTTGGTCAACCATCCATCCCCGCCTGGAGCCACTGTATCAAGGTGTGCACAGATCACCGTACAACCGCTCTTGCGCCCCGGGATCCGTGCTGTCAGCGATACGCGTCCCGTCTCCAAGGGGATCCTGCGGACTTCGATCCCTGTCTCTTCCAGTCTCCCCGCGATGAGCTCAGCGATGCTCGCCTCGTTGCCAGGAGGATTCACACTGTTCGTGGCAACAAGCTCCTTCAGTAGGCACACTGCGTTGCTCCGCACGGTGCTGTCGATTGTGATCACCGGACACCTCGATTCTGGCTATAGACCTCTGCGCAGCTTCGGATCAAGCCGATCGCGAAGCGCGTCCCCAATCAGGTTGAAGGATAGAACGGACACACCAAGGAACAAACCCGGAAACAGGATGATCCAGGGAGCACGTGTCATGTACGTTCTCCCCTCGTTCATCATCCCTCCCCAGCTCGCTTCATGCGGCGGAATGCCGACCCCCAGGAAGTTAAGTGCAGCAACTTCCATGATGGAGAAGGCGAACGTGAAGGTGACTTGGACGATGACCGGAGACAGGAGGTTGATGGCGATATGCCGGAGGAGAATGCGGGCGGGTGAGGCGCCCAACGCACGCACAGCTTCGATGAACGTGGTCTCTCTTAGGGACAGTGTGGCGCTGTACACGACACGTAGCATCCTAGGTGCCCAGACGATTCCGACCGCAAGCACCACGTTCGTCACCCCCGGACCTCCTAGAATGGCCATCAGGGCTAGTGCTAGGATGATCGCCGGGAAGGCCATCATAGCGTCGACGATACGCATGAAGACGAAACCGAAACCGTCGTAAAAGCCAGACAGGGTACCGAGGGGCAGGCCAACAACCAGGGCGAAAGTGGCGATGGACAATCCAAGCATCAGCGACATGCGCGTTCCATGAAGCGTTCGGCTGAACACGTCACGTCCGAAGTTGTCCGTGCCGAACAGATGCGTTGCCGACGGTGGCTGGAGCCTTGCCCGTATCGACAGAGCATCTGGATCGTAGGGTGCCACGTAGGGTGCCACGAACAGGATGATGACAAGGCACGCCAAGATAAGCAGGGCGATCAAGGTCGACTTTCGTCGCGTTGCAAACTTGGCAAACTCGAGAAGGAGGCTTCTCAGATGCAACCGCACGAGGAGGCGCTTGAGCAGAAGCACCATCCTCTGGAGGATGCTTGTAGGGGGTGACGGTCTACCGTTCACTGAACGGACCATCATACGCAACCCTCAGCGCGACATGAGATCTGTATCCGACAGAGACGAAAAGCGCATAGGTTAGCCAACAGGTAGCTTTGACAGAAACGCACGATGAAGTCTTGTGTGAGCTTTGCGGTCAGGCCGATTCGACTGCCGTCAGTCTGACCCTCAGAGCGGCAGTCAGCATAACGCACGCCTGAGCCGGGTGCATGGACAAGCGGTGCGGCTCGCTTAGCTCTCATGTGTCATGGCCTCCAGTCCGCAGTACGGTGTTTCGACGTGCCTGCATGAAGATGGCTTCTGATGGGAAGGTCATAGCGCTAGCGATAGCGGATGCGTGGATCCAAGAGGGCGTATGTGAGATCCGTCACAAAGTTGACCAGGATGTAGAGGACTGCCACAATCAGCATGATGCCTTGGATAACAGGATAGTCCCGCTTGAGTACGGAGTGGACGATCAGGCTGCCGATGCCCGGAAGCGCAAACACATTCTCCGTCACCACTGCACCAGAAACGAGGGAAGCTGTGGTGAAGGAGAGCACGGTGGAGATCGGGATGGCGGCATTTCTCAGAGCGTGTCTCCCGACGACAACGAGCTCTCGAAGCCCCTTGGCATGGGCGGTTCTCACATAGTCAGCCTGTAGGACATCCAACATACTCGAGCGTGAGGTCCTTGCCACGAGTGCGGCGTTGACAAAACCCAGTGAGAATGCGGGCAGGATCAGATTACGCAGGTTGCCCAGGTTCCCTGTTGCGATAACGGATGTGAAGCCAGAGCTTGGTAGCCAACCGAGCTGAGCTGCGAACAGGTTCATCAGCATCAGCCCCAGCCAGAAACTCGGAATCGACGCTCCAGCAAGGGCTAGGAGGAGCATGGTACTGTCCAGCCAGCTCCCCGGCCTCAGAGCCGAAAGGACTCCCGCAGGGATGCCCAAGAAGACCACAACCAGCAAGGCGAGGAGGGCCAAGAATGAACTGGTCTCGGCTCGTGCCCAGATCATGCCGAGGACCGGTTCTCGGTAAAAGAGGGACAAACCCATGTCTCCGGAGAAGAAATTGCTGAAGTAGCGCACAAACTGCACAGGAATCGATTGGTCCAGTCCCCATCGGGCACGGAGTTGGTCAACTTGTTCTGGAGTAGCCTCAGAACCTAGCAGTACTGTAGCGGGGTCTCCGGGTATTAGCTGCATCAAGAGGAACGTGACGACCATCACAAGAAGGGCACTAACAGCCATCCCTGCTCCCCGACGCACTATGTAAGCTCCCATCGTCCTTCGACTCCTCTTCTCCCGCGTTGTCTGGAAACTACGTTATCCGCACACGTGCAGCGCGTTACTGATCGCCCCCTTGTTGTGGAC
>PUMC01000088.1 GCA_003552425.1 Candidatus Acetothermia bacterium
CAACAGCAACGGGTTGCCCTGGCGAGGGCGCTGGCAGCCGATCCGGAGTTGGTCCTGGCCGATGAGCCCACGGGGAATCTAGACAGCCATGCGGGCAGGGAGATGATGGAGATCTTCCGGTTGCTTCGGGAGGAGGGGCGTACGATCCTGATGGTGACGCACGATCCCGA
This sequence comes from Candidatus Acetothermia bacterium, assembly GCA_003552425.1. Next base: position 171 of record PUMC01000088.1, read on the forward strand.
CGTGGCGTCGTTTGCACATCGGATACTGCGGATGCGCGACGGCTTGCTGGATGATGGAGCATGATGCTGGACCTGTTCGTTCTGGGGCTGCGCAACATCGTTCATCGCAGGACACGGTCTTGGCTCACGGTTCTGGGGATTCTGATCGGCACAGCTGCTGTGGTGGCGCTCATCTCGGTGGGGCAGGGGCTGCAGCGAAGCGTGGTCGCGCAGGTGGAGCGAATTGTGGGATACAACACGTTGCTCATCACACCTCGTGGGGGGCTGGCAGGAAGGTTTCAGCTGGATGTCGATGCGCTGCGTGCGGTGCGGGGCGTTCAGGAGGTCATGCCCGTCCGGACGGAGACCGTTTATGCGGAGGGTCCTGTGGGAAGAGGGTTCCTCACGCTGGTGGGGTACACACCCGTGATGGAGACGCTGGTCCCTCAACTGGAGATGGCGTTTCAGGAGGGTGGTGGCCTGGCGCGGCGCGACCAGGTCGTGCTCGGGGTGCGTACGGCGGAGGTCCTTGGGGCCGGGCCTGGGGATGTCATGCTCGTTGAGGATCGTGCGTTTGAGGTGGCAGGTGTTCTCGTTCGACAACAGGCCCGTGCTGGCCCTGTAGGCCTTGGGGGGATTCCGCTCAACGATGGTCTGCTCGTCCAGTACGAGGCCCTGCGAGCGTTGTTTCCGGGGCCGAACCTGGTGCAGTATGCCATCGTTCAGCTCATGCCGGGTGTGGATGTGGTGCTCGTTCGCAGCGATGTCCGGCGTGTCCTTGTGGAGACGGGGACGACAGGAGCGTTCTTGACGAGCTTCGAGGATGTCACCGAGGGCGTCCGGACGATCCTTGGGGGCGTGCAGGCCTTCCTGGCGGGGATCGCGGGTATCTCCATCCTGGTCGGAGGGGTGGGTGTGATGAACACCATGTACACCGCCGTGCTTGAACGCACCCGGGAAGTCGGCGTTGCGAAGGCGGTCGGAGCGAAGCGCAGGCAGATCCTGCTCCTCTTTCTACTGGAGTCGGGGCTTATGGGAACGGTGGGAGGGGTGTTGGGGTTGCTTGTGGGTTTGGGGCTTGCTTGGGGTGCGGTGTGGCTTGCGGAACATCTATTTGCGCTTGAGGGGTTGTTCGTCCCGGTGTTCAACGTGCCCTTGGTTGCGGGGGCGTTGATCTTCTCCTTTGTGGTGGGTGCGGTCTCGGGGGCTCTGCCCGCGCTTAGGGCTTCGCGCCTTCATCCGGTCGACGCGTTGCGGCGAGCGTGAGCGTGCTGGGCCGGATAACCCAGCACGCCCCCCAGAACACCAAGCGCCAGGCCGATAACAAGACCGAGGGCGGTGGCCGTTGGGCCGCTGGTGGCGAGCAGCGGCGCTGCCTGTCGCACAGCGGGGACGCCCTGGGACCAACTCCATACACCCCAGTAGCTGGCCAGGAAGAGGAAGGCTGCCAGCAGCCCAGCCGCTGCTCCGGCGGCGAGGAACGGTATCCGCAGGACGGTTTCCCGTAGCCCGGATTGTCGGAGGAGCGCAAGTTCGTTCCCCCAACGCTCGGCCATCCCGGCCATCGCCCAACGAGCCAGCAACAGTGAGGCGGCCAATGCTGCCACCAAACCCACAAGCGCCAAGATGCGTGAGGTGACGGGAAGTCGGGGGGGAGGAGCGATGGTGCGGCGAAGCTGTTCAACGCCGGCCACGCCCGCCTCGGTATGTAGACGATCCTCGATGCGTACACGGTCGGCTTCGTCGCCTACTTCAAGAACGAGTGCCCGCCGGGATATGTCTTTGGGGTCCTCCTCCCCGGCGAAGCGGAAGCCTTGTTGCACCGTCTCAGGCCAGCGCCACGTCTCCCATGCCAGCCGGTTGATCTCCTCTTCAGACAGAGCGTCCTCAAGGTAGGCCAGGACGAACAGGTGGGTCTCAGGACCTAGGGGGTCTTCCCTTCCGGGGAGCACCATAACGGCGGTGCCCGCCAGAAGCACCGCCGTTATGGTCAGCGACCACAATACCCACCTGCCAATCGCGCCTAGCATAGCACGAAGGCCATCAACCGTCACGAAGAGGGGGCCGGAGTTCACAACACCGCCTCCTGCCGTAGGCTCACGAGCACGCCCTCAGGGGGGGTGCGCAGCACGGATTGAAGGGGCTCGGCGCGTCGTGAAGTCATCACCAACGCTGTCCCCGCGCGCCGGACACCCTCAAGAAAGGTTACCATTGCCGACTGGTCTTCAGGTGGGAGATCGCGCAGCGGATCATCGCACAGCACGATGGGAGGCTCGGTGGCCAGTGCCAGCGCCAGCGCCAGCTGGCGTTGCCCGAGGGGGTCGAGTTCGGCGGCATGCTGGTCCTCGGCGTCCTCGAGCCCGCTTAGCTCAAGCGCGCGTGCCATCAGGTCGGGAATCTCATCGCTCTGAATGCTCAGGGCGCGGAGCTTGAACGCCAGATTGTCCCGCACTGTCCTCGCGGCGATCACCGCAGGGTTTTCCGGCATGTACCCCACACGACGGCGAAGCTGGAGCACCTTGTGTGGAGAGAGGCGCGCGACATTGCGTCCCAGGAGCAGGATTTGCCCGCCAGTTGGCGTCAGTTCTCTGAGCAATAGGCGCAGGAGCAGTGTCTTGCCGGACGAAGGTGGTCCGACAAGGAGTGCAGCGCCTTCTCGCCGGACCCCGAAGGAAACGTGATCCAGGACCAGCACGCCATCGTCAATCGCGAACTTGAGCTCCGATACCTGTAGGATCACATCCATCGGATTCTCAGGATTCGTGCCCTGCCCCCCATATCGTGATGCACCTCTGTTTCTACCAGACCGAGGGCCTCCTTGGCAAGTGCACGGACCGCATCTGCTTGCCGGTGGCCGATCTCGATCAGCGCGCAGCCCCCGCGAACGAGGGTTCGGGGAAGCTCCCTAAGGATGAGGCGCAGGTCGCGAAGGCCATCTGGACCAGCCTCAAGGGCTTTTCGAGGTTCGTGGTGCCGGATCTCCGGCTGCAGGGAGACGAGCTCGTGTGTGGCGATGTAGGGAGGGTTCGCGGTCACCAAGTGAAAGCGTCCGCTCACCGAATCCAGCCAGTTGGAGCGTCGTACCTCCATCCTGTCGTCAAGTCCCAGTCTGCGGGCGTTCTGTCGGGCGCAGGCCAACGCGCGCGGCGCAAGGTCGGTCGCCAGTACGGTGGCATCCGGACGAGCGCGGGCGAGCACGCAGGCGATGGCCCCGCTTCCGGTTCCCAGATCAAGCACGCTGGGCCTCGGCGGTAGGCAGTGCAGTATGTGCACAGCCCGTTCGGCGAGCTCCTCCGTCTCCGGTCGGGGTACGAATACGCCAGGCCGAACCTGGACATCGATGTCGAGAAAGCCCACCGTCCGGGTGAGGTAGGCTAAGGGAACGCGGCGGCAACGGGCATTGACCAGCCGTCGAAAACGCGGGACGATTGCTCGCTGCGCTTCCTGAGAGCGCGACGGGTCCCAGAGGGGCTCGCCCCCTGCTGCTTCCCAGAGGATCCTCGCCTCGGTTGGCGCAGCTTCAATCCCGCATGCCAGTAGACTTGCGGCTCCCCAGAGAAGCGGTTGCGCAACAGAAGGCCTCCTGGCACGAGGCGATGGGGCGCGCGTACAATGGACCATAGGATGGATGATAACCGGAAAGGAGGCACGGTGGCGCTGACGGTACTGAAAACCACGGCGCTTGTGGGGATGCTGGCGTTGCTTGGAGGCTGCGCATTCTTCGGTCAACCGGAGGTGGAGGTGGACTTCTGGCAGCCTGCGCTGTGTCCCGACGGAGAGCGATTGGTGTACGTTGCTCAAGGGCCTGATAGCTACGACCTGTTCATTCTCGATCTCGACTCGGGGGACGAACGGTCACTGACGACGACGGGTCATGACGAACTCTACCCAAGCTGGTCACCGGACGGCGTCAAGATCGCGTTCATGGCCATGCAGGACAAGGACAACTGGGACATCTTCACCGTTGAGGTGGACACCGGGCAGGTATTCCGCGTGACGACAGACGAGGCACTGGATGTCAACCCGAAATGGTCGGCCACTGGGGAGATCGTGTTCAACTCCGATCGCGATGGAGACTGGGGTGCCTATGCGATTGCACCCGACGGAACCGGCTTGCGACGACTGTCCTTTGACCGGCCCCAGACCGACTAGTCCGTGAGCATAAGCGGTGTGGTGCTGGCCGCGGGCTTGGGTGAGCGCCTGGGGTTGGGGGCCAACAAGGTGTGGGCTTCCGTTGGGGGCGTGACGCTCTTGGCCCATGCGGTGCGTGGCCTCTGGGGGACGGGACTCCTCGATGAACTCGTTGTCGTACTGCGTCCTGAGGAAGAGCCCCATCCTGAGGCCCTGGCGGCACGCTGCGGGGTGCCGCTGCGAACGGTGGCGGGTGGCGCCCGGCGTCAGGACTCCGCACGCAAGGGCGTGGAGGCAGCCACGGGCGCCTATGTGCTGGTGCATGATGCGGCGCGACCGGTGATCAACAAGGCTGTGGTCGCAGCTGTCGTGGAGGCGGCAAGGCGCCACGGTGCGGCGGTTCCCGTGGTTCCTGTGGCGGACACGTTGCGCTACGTGAGCGAGGCGGGTCTCCTGGGGCAAGCCGGACCCACGCGGCAAGGGCTGGTGCACGTGCAGACACCGCAGGGTTTCCGTCGAGAACTGCTGCTGCAGGCCTACGCCGCTGTGTCTGCACAGGACACGTCGCTCCCCGACGACGCTGCAGCGCTTCTTCGGATGGGTCGGGCGGTGGCGGTTGTGCCGGGAGATCCTGCCATGCTCAAGGTGACGCGGCCCGACGACTTGAAAGTGGTGGCCTCGCTTCTCGCCAGCGGTCGTTGAGGTTGCGCAACAGCCTATTCCTCCGCCATGCGACGCAGCTCGCTGATCATCTGGAGGGCCTCGATCGGCGTCAGGCGGTCGGGGTCCAGTGCGCGTAAGCGCGCGAGCACGGGGTGTTCCGCGGAACCAAACAGGGAAAGCTCGACGCCTACCGGGGCAACAGGGGTCCCGCCGTGCTCCAAACGCGCAAGCAAGCGCTGCGCCTCTCGCAGGATCTCTTCCGGTAGCTCAGCCAGCCGGGCTACGTGAATGCCATAACTCCGTTCGGCGACCCCGGGTTGCAGGCGGTGCAAGAAGACGACCTTGCCTTCCCACTCTCGAGCCGCAGCGCGGAGGTTCACCACACCGGGGATTTCCTCGGCGAGGGCAGCCAGTTCCCTGTAGTGGGTGGCAAACAGCGTCATGCATCGCACCCTTCGCACGAGGAAGCGAGCGATGCTCCAGGCGAGGGACATACCGTCGTGCGTGCTCGTACCCCGCCCCAGTTCGTCCAAGATCACGAGGGAGCGCTCCGTGGCTTCGGAGACGATCGACGCCGCTTCATGCATCTCGGCCATGAACGTGGACAGTCCATCTGCTACCGCGTCCGATGCACCCACGCGCGTGTACACCCTGTCGAACACGGGTAGCACAGCCTCCTTTGCGGGGACAAACGAGCCGATCTGGGCCAGCAGCGCCATCAACGCCACCTGCCGGAGGTACACGGACTTCCCGGCCATGTTCGGTCCCGTGATCACGACGAGACGCTGCGAGGCGTCGAGGATGAGATCGTTGGGGACGAAGTCAGTTGTTGTCTCCACAACAGGGTGTCGTCCATCAACGATCTTGATCTGACCGTCCGTGCTGAGGGAGGGACGCTTGTAGTTACGTTCTTGGGCCAGGATGGCCGATGATAGGTAGACATCAAGCTCTGCAAGCGCGTCACCCACGTCTGACAGTGGAGCCGATGAGGCCCGGACGCTCGCGTAGAGCTCCTCCACAATCGTCTGCTCGCGACTGCGCGCAGCGGTCTGGGCTTCCAGCAATCCGTCCGCCAGTTCCTCAAGCGTTGACGAGGTGAAGCGCTCCCCGTTGGTCAGGGTTTGACGTCGCCGCCAGTCGTCGGGCACCTTGGGCAGCTGGGTGCGGCTGACTTCGAAGTAGTATCCCATGACCTTGTTGAAGCCTACGCGAAGGTTCCCGATCTTCGTCCGGCTGCGTTCTGCGGATTCCAGATCAGCAATGCGCTGCCGGAGTTCGTCCGCACGTGCCAACGCCGCGTCGAGGGTGTCGTCATAACCGCGTCGGATCACGGGTGCTGTGCCAAGTTCTCGTGGAGGCTCGTCCACCACTGCCTGGGCGATTTTCGCCGGGAGTTCACGAGGGGCAGCCTCCAGGCGGCCGAGGAGCCCAACAAGGACCTCCGGGCAGTCTGGGAGCCCGCGCAGTTGCTGGCTGAGCGCTTCCGTCGCGTTGAGGGTCCGCTGAACGGCGTTGAGATCGGGTGGGAGCAGACGATCCAGTCCTGCCCGTCCCACCAGGCGTACGAGATCGCAGGATCGACGAAGCTCCTGTGTGAACGCCACATGGTGGGGTTCAGCGAGCAACGCTTCCACCGCATCCAGGCGCAGCGCAATACCGCGGGGGTCCCGCAGCGGTCCCAGGAGACGGCGACGCAAGAGCCTTCTTCCCATCGGGGTCGTTGTTCGGTCAAGGACCGACAACACGGTGTGCTGCCCTTCAGCGCGCAGCGGTGCGGTCAACTCGAGCGAACGCTGGGTGAATGTGTCCAGGAGCATGTGTTCGTCTTCGTCTCTCAGGGAGGGGGGGCGAAGGTGGGGGAGTGCGCCCACCGTCTCCTCGAGGTAGCCGATGATAGCCGCTGCGGCGCTGGCTGCCGCGCTGCTGTTCAGCAAGGCCTCAGGGAAACGGTCTCTGAGTGCCTGAGGGTTGAACAGCTGGTCATGACGACGGGTTAGCGTGCCGCCGAGTTGCTCCGGCGGCGTCCAGTGTTCAGGAAGTATCCACTCTTGAGCAGCGAGTCGCGTTACCAAGTCCGACAAGCGGTCGTCCCCGACCTCTTCGGCCTCAAATCTTCCGGATGCGGCATCCACCCATGCCACGCCCAGCCTGGCCCCCTCGGGGAACACGGCTGCGAGGAGGGTATCTTGATCGGGGTGTAGGGCTTCCTCCTCGAGAACGGTGCCCGGGGTGAGCACACGGACGACGCTGCGGCGCAAGAGTTTCTTCCCCTTCCCAGGACGTTCCACTTGGGGGCACATGGCCACCTTGTGTCCCCGGCGCAGCAACCTCTGTACGTAGAGCTCCGCCTTGCGTACCGGGACCCCCGCCATCGGGATCCCGTCGCGTGCGGTTAGGGCGATGTCCAGTTCCCGTGCTGCGGTCACGGCGTCCTCGTGGAACGTCTCGTAGAAGTCCCCCATCTGAAAGAAGAGGATCGCGTCGGGGTGGCGGCGCTTCATCGCCTGGTGTTGTCGCATCATGGGGGTGGGTTCCATGGTCCGCTGAGTATAGCGAACCGCCAGCATGGCTCGACACCGTCTTGTCTGTGCGACTGGCGCGCTGATTGCCTGCGATCTGTCGGTTATCCTCGGGCATGCGGCTGTTGGACCGGGACTTCCTGCACGCGCCCCGCCAGTACGTGTTGCAGTGCGCCATGGCGTTCGTGGTGATCGCTGGGACGGTCGCGTTCTTCAACACGCTCGTGGAGGGTGTCATCGTGGCCGCCCTCGGGTCAAGCGCGTTCGTGGTGTTCGCGATGCCCCACCGAACCACGGCCATGCCCCGGCGGCTCGTTGGGGGCCATGTCGTGTGTGTGATCGTCGGGTTGCTCTGTTCGTTGCCGTTGCGGTTGGGTGGTTGGGGTGGCGGAGGTCCGGCGTTCAGTCTTGTGGCAGGGGCGTCCGTCAGCTTGGCCATCTTCGCCATGGTGATCACGGACACGGAGCACCCACCCGCCGCAGGTAATGCCCTTGCGTTTGCGGTGCTGGACGTTGGGGCGGCGCACGTGCTGGTAACCGTGGGCGCGGTGGTGCTTCTGGCGATCATCCGGCGGGCACTGCGCGGTTGGTTACGGGATCTCGTGTGAAGGGGGCGCTGTGCTGCGAGCGGGAAGCTGGGATGTGTCCGAGGCGTGTCTGGTGGAGACCTGTGCCGAACGCGTGTCCAACGGGCGTACGGAACGTCGCCTCTGGGTGCGGATGATAAGCACGCCTCCCAGCACCAGCGCTGCTCCCGCTGCCTGAAGCGCGGTTACGCGCTCGCCCAGAGCGGCCCAAGCGAGGAAGGAAGCCAGCACGGGTTCCAGCGTTGCGGCGATCGCTGCGCGCCCTGCGGGAAGGTACACCAGGGCCCTGAGGTAGAGACCATAGGCGAGGATCGAGGGGAACACGGCGAGGGCTACAAGAAGCAGCCATCCGTACAAGGGAAGTGAGGGTGCGCTGGGGGCGCTGATGCCCCACACCCCTGCGAGGACAAGACCACCGAAGCCGAGTCCGTAGAGAAGCACGGTCCAACTGTTCAGATCTCCCACAAGCCTCTTGCCCAGCACGTTGAACGCCGCAATCCCGGTGGCATTGGCCAGGGCGAAACCGACGCCGGGCAGGTTCAAGCGCAGCGCATCAAGATCGTAGCCTTCGGCCACCAGGAACACACCGGCCATCGTCAGGGCAAGGGCACCCAACACCCGGAGGCTGAGGGGTTCCTTGAACACGACGCGCGCGAGCAACACCACCATGGCGGGGTGGGCGTAGGCGATCACGATCGCCGTGGTGACTGTGGTGTACTGCAGGGCGAAGAAGAAGCAAGCCATGTTGACCGCCACGCCCAGGAGACCGTAGAGTGCGAGGCCGGGGAGCCGTGCGCGTGGCGCGCGCAACAGTGCTGGGCGGAGTGCGCCCATGACGAACCCGAGGATGCTCACAGCCATGCCGATTCTAAGGACGACAACGGTCAGCGGCTCGGCACCCAGTCGATAGAGCTCCTTCCCCATGACACCGAGGCCGGACCAGCACACCACAGCTAGCAGGATCAACGCCAACGCTCACCGCCCCCTTCGCGCCCCAAGGGCAGAGCTTAGGAGCGTCAACCGAGGTTGGCAAGGGAGCGTCCTTGGATGGACCTCGTAGGGTGGTGCATGCAGGCCGAGGTGGAGTAGAGTGTGATGCACCGCAGCATGAGGAGGAGATTATGGCGCGTTGGCTTGCGGCTGGGGCGCTGCTGGTCGTGGCGGGGTTGTTGGCCGCGTTGCTCGTTGCGCTGCTCGGCTTGATGGAACATGGGGTGACCTTCCGGCTTGACGGTCCGGTGGAGCTGGTTGGGGAGGCGCAGAAGCAGCAGCTGGTCGTTGATCTGAGGCTGGCCGAACCGGTACGCTTAGATCTCGGCGGACCGCATGAAGTGCGAGCGTCCGTTCAGGGTGTAAGGTGTCCCGGTTGTGAAGGGGGGACGCTCCTCCCCTCGCGGTGGAACCTGCTCACGGGTGAGATCACCTGGCGCTGTATGGGGTGTGAAGAGTAGAACGAGTAGAACCGGGGTCAGGTCATGCACGAGCAAGAACCGGGGTCAGGTCATGCGCCATCGCATCTTCGATGCGATGGCGCATGACCTGACCCCATCGTGCCACATGACCTGACCCCATCGTGCCATCGTGCATGACCTGACCCCGGTTCTGCCGGTTTGACGCAGTTGTGGCTTGTCGCGTACACTGGTGGGCGAGCGAACGCTCGTTCGGCCATGGAACAGACGATACCCTTGCAGGAGCGTGTGGTGCAGGCTGCGGTGAAGCTGTTCGCCGGCCGGGGGTTCGATGGCACGAGTATTCGGGCCATCGCCCGCGCGGCGGGTGTCTCGATCGGTGCGATCTACCACCACTATCGCTCCAAGGAAGAGGTGTTCCTGGCCATCCTGCGGCGTGAGTACGAGCGGCGCCGTACGGTCGTCGAGGAGCTCAGAGCGCAAGGCATGGCGCCGAAAGATCTTGTGCGGTGTGTGGCGAGTGTGCACTTTGAGTTACTGAATCGCCATCAAGACTCCGTTAAGCTACTAGCACAGACCCTCCCCACGGGGCACCCCCGACTTCGGGCTCGGCTGAGGGCTCTGGAGGAGGAGTATGCGGGTTATGTGGCAGGACTTCTGCGTGAGGGGATGCAGGTCGGACAGGTCCGGCCATGTCATGCGCTGACGGCGGCCCATGCGCTGTTGGGCATTGCCAAGGCGGTCACGGCGCGCGCGTTGGGCGACGATGGCGTGGGCGAAGATCTGCGCGCTCGAGGACCTGAGGAACTGGCCGAGTTTGCCTGGCGGGCACTGTGCCCATGAGGAGGGAGCAGCGATGAGAAGCGTGGCGGTGATCCTGTTGGCAGTGGCGGGCTTGGCGCTGTCGTGCATCGGCGAGGTGCGGTTGTTGATCATTGACCAGACCGAGACCATCGAGGAGTCGATCCGTCTGGAGGCTCTGGCCCGCGGGCTGTGGGCAAGCGAGGCGTTCTTAGTACGGACCTTGCTCAGCTGGCCAGAAGAGCCATGGGATGAGGAACCGTTTCATCTGGTCTTGGCGCTTCCCTCCGAGGGAGGGGTGGCGTGGCTGTGTAGCCCGGGTCCCGTAAGCGCTCTGCCGGAAGGGTTGCAGCTGGCGTACGAGGGCCTGGCGGACGGTGTGGACCTGGCTTTCGAGGGGAAGCGGAGCGTACGCGGCTTGGGTGAGAGTCTACAAGCATGGAGGATGGCGATCTCCCTTCATCGCCTCGGGTACTTGATCGGGGCCGGGGGATGATCTCCCGCCTGGCCAGCTTGGTGACCCGCCGTCCCTGGTGCGTCCTCACCGCGGTCGCTGTGGTCACAATAGGGCTGGGCCTGTTCGTGAGCCGCCTGGAATTCGAGGGGGACTACTCGCTAATGCTCCCCCAAGATGACCCGGTTGTCGCTCGTTACGAACGGACGATGGACCTCTTCGGCGCTCAGTCAGTGTTCATGTTGGCCATGGCTGCTCCTGCGGACGGTTCCGTATTCGAGCTGTCCTCTCTGGAGAAGCTCTACGCGATCACCGAGGAGTTGGAGGCTTTCCAAGAGCAAGGATGGCTCGAAGACGTGATCTCGGCGGCCAATGTGGAGACCGTACAAGGTACTGCAGGGACGATTGAGGTAGGGTCCCTTCTTCCCGGTCCGCCGGAGACCGAGGATGATGCGCGTCGATTCCGGGAGCGGATCTTGGAGGAACGACAGCTCCGCGATGTCCTGGTTCTCGCGGATGGTTCGGCATCGATCATTGTTCTGCGGATCCACCCCGATTTCGAGGACCGCGAAGACGTACTGACGGAGATGCAGGTCGCTCTGGAGAACACTGCGCAGCGGTACGCGGGACCCGAGCGTTTCTACATCACCGGAGATGCCCCGCTGCTCGTCTATGTGAACCGCTACATGCGAAGGGATCTGAGCCTGTTGTTCCCGGTGGTCGTGGCCGTGGTGTCCGCTGTGCTCCTCATCAGTTTCCGCCTGCTAAGGGGTCTCCTGCTTCCCCTGGTGGTTGTTCTGCTCGCCGTCGTGTGGACCCTCGGGTTGATGGGAGCAACGGGGCACAAGCTGAACATGATTTCCACGTTCATGCCGGTCTTGCTTGTGGCAGTGGGTTCTGCATACGGCATTCACGTGATCAACGCGTTTCTCCAGCGACAGCGGATGGGTGGCACGAAGCTAGAGGCGGTGCGTGATGTGGTGCGCGACATGGCGGGGCCCGTGTTCGGGGCTGCGTTCACCACGGCTGCCGGATTTGTGACGCTGCTCAGCTCGTTCCTCGTTCCCAGCCGTGAGTTCGGCCTGTTCTCGGCGTTTGGTGTGATGGCGGCCTTCCTTCTCACGATGACCGTGATCCCGGCGGTGTTGACGTTGTTGCCCAAGCCGCGGGTGCGCGAACCCGGCCGGTTGCTGCTTGTAGACAGGGCTGCGGACCTCGCTGCAGGCGCGTTGGCGCGTCGGCCGCGGTGGTCGCTGTTCGCCGTGCTCGCGGTGCTGGGTGGCCTGCTTGTAGGTGTGCCGCTCCTCGAGGTAGAGTCCGATCTCTCCAAGTACTTCCGCGCGGACTCGCCGATGATCCAAGGGCAGCGGTTTGTAGAGGACCGCTTTGGCGGTTCACAAGAGCTGCGCGTGGTGGTTGAGGCGGGGAAGCGTGACGCCTTCAAGGAACCGGCGATGCTTGACTTCCTCGCACGGCTTCAAGCGTTCCTCGAGAGCCGCGAGGAGGTCGGTACCGCCACATCGCTGGCTGATCTGGTGAAGGAGGTTCACTACACGTTCCGGGGCGATGACCCTGAGTACTACAGGATCCCCGACGAAACCCGTGCCGTGGCGCAACTGCTTCTGCTCTACGAGATGGGCGGAGGAGAGGTTCTGCGGACGCAGGTCACCCGTGACTTCTCCAAGGCACTTGTGACGGCTCGTGTGCAGTCCGTGGGGATGAGCCGCTTTGCTGAGCTAAAGGCGTCCGTGGACGGTTTCCTCGCCGAAGAGTTGGACAAGCTTCCGCACGACACCACCGCCTACGTCACGGGGACGCCGAGCATCTACATGCAGATCTCTCACAAGCTGATTCAGTCGCAGGTGGTCAGCCTGGGCACCAGCTTGGGTGCCGTGTGGCTCATCGTGGCTCTCGTTATGGGTTCGCTCGTTGCCGGCCTTTGCGCCCTCGTCCCGTTGGTTGTGGCGATCGCTGGTAACTTTGGCGTGATGGGGTATACGGGTGCTCAGCTGGACATGGCGACCGTGATGATCGCCAGCCTGTCCGTGGGTATCGGTGTGGATTATGCGGTGCACTTCCTAACACGTTACCGTCGCCTCAGGTGTGCCGGCCAGCCTCATCAAGAGGCACTGGCGCTAGCATACCGCACTTCCGGGCGCGGTATCGTTATCAACGTTGTGACCTTGACGTTAGGCTTCTTGGTCATGCTGCTGTCGAGTTTCGGAGCGTTGGCTGCCTTCGGTTGGCTGATCACGTTGACCATGGTGACCAGCATGCTGGGGGCGCTGTTCGTGTTGCCCGCCGTACTGGGCATTGCCCAACCGGGCTTCCTGTTGCGCCCGTCTCCGCTGCGTTGGTCCCGAGGACCGACGACGGGTGTCGAGGAGGTGGAACGTGAAGATGCTGACTAAGGGTATCGTGCTGTTGGGGGTCCTGTTCATCCTATCCCTTTCTGTGATGGCGCTGACGGCTGACGAGATTCTTGAGCGCGTCGAGGAACAGGGTTTCCTGGGGCTTGGGACCGGTCACCTGCAAGGGCAGTTCTCGCTTGCCCTGCATGAGCCGGGTGAGGAGCCGACGGAGTACCGGTTCAGGGTATGGGGTCGCGAAGAGGACGATGGGACGGTCAAGACAACGATCCTCTACGCGTATCCGGAGCTGGTCGAAGGCACCATCTTCCTGTTCCATACGCCGCCTGAAGAGGACGCGCGGTTGTGGCTGTACCTGCCCGCGCTCGCCGTCGTCAAGGAACTCGTGGGCCAAGGAGCGCGGGAAGGTGAGTTTATCTCCGGTTCCGGCATTAGCTACGAGGAGATCGCGCAGGGGTTTGTCTACCGTGACGGTTACACGAGCGAGCTCATCGGTGAGGAAACGGTCGATGACCTCCTGTGTTGGCAGCTAAAGGTGGTGTCCGAGGAACCTGGAGCGGCCGAATGGTCGTTGATCGCGTTGTGGGTGCATCAAGACTCGTTTGTGGTTGTGCGGGCCGAGTTCCACGATGCCGACGGAGCGATCGTTCGCCGCATGACAGCCTCCGAGCTGGAGGAAGATGATCTAGGCATGCTACCCCGCTTACTGTCCGTGGAAGACCTTGTGGAGGGGACGTGGGCCGAGGTGCGCATTGAGGAACGCTCCCAGGAGGAGATCGCCGACGAGGTGTTCATGCCAGAACGTTTGCACGAACTCGTTCCGTAGCGCTTCCGCGGGCCTGATAAAGCTGTCCGTGTGGCCCTGGTTAAGCAGCGCTGCGAAGCGCTGTACGGGCGATGGGGGCGCGGTCCTCATCGCCCAGCCAGGTACGCAGTCTGGGCAGTACCACATCGGGAGCGTGCTGCGCGAGGGCGCTGAGCGAGGCCGCAACCGCGCCCCTGACGGAGGGGCGCTCGTCCAACGCAAGGCGCCTGAGGATGATCACGCCCTTCCCGGCAACCTTCTCCCCGGCTGGTCCGGAGAGCACCATTGCCACATGCCACAACACTTGGGCGTCGTGAGAGGTCGACCATTGAGCCAGGTACTCCAGGGTGTCGTCGGGGAAGACCTCGAGGTAGACCTGGCGCAACACGCCTGGGCCGAGGGCCCGACGTACCTCGGGAGCGCGATCCGACAGGAGAGGTGTGAGAAACCTCAGCAGAGGTTCGCTCCAGCTAAGGTTCCCCGTGGCTGCTGCTGATGCGGAGGCCAGGATGGCTGCGCGGCGCACCGCAGGCTTGGGATCCTTGCGCCATGAGACGGCAATGGGCAGGACATCGGCGAACCGTTCGGTGAGTTGCTGTCCAAGAGCACGTGCCGCGGCGTCACGGACGGCGCCGTCGTCATGGTTGGCCAGTGTACGCAGTTGGTCAGCAATCATCTGTGGATCCGCTTGGGTCGCTCCAAGGATCGACGCGGCGAGCCGTGCCCCCTGTGGACTCTGAGCAGCAAAGCCATGTGCCCAGCCCCGCGCGCCGTCGGCGGCGAGGGTCCTTACGAGCCGTCGACTCTGCGGCCCCCCCGCGCTCCATAGATCAAGGAGCGTGGCCACATCGCGCGCGCGCAACGCCTTGTCAAGTTTGCTCTCCATTGCCTAACAGCTTAGCGGTGCTTGGGCCGAAAGGCCAGTGGGTGCAAGGACAGGTGCCGGTTTAGGTATCCCATGACAGGGCTGGATCCGGGCGAAGGCGCAGCGTATCACCTGCTCCCTGCTCCGCGAACCGGTGGTGTCCACAGGCGGCGACCATTGCCGCGTTGTCCGTGCAGAGCTCGGGAGGTGGGAAGTGGACTTCCACACAGCGTTCCTCAGCGCGTGAGGCGAGGACAGCACGCAGCCTGGCGTTGGCCGCAACGCCGCCGACCACGACGATCCTCGTCATCTCTAGCCGTTGGGCAGCACGCAACGCCTTTTCGCACAGCACATCGACGATAGCCTCCAGGTAGGAGGCACACAGATCTTCGAGGGGTGGGTGCGGGTGCTCCTTGAGCCAGTACGAGGCGGACGTCTTGAGCCCTGCGAAGCTCATGTCGAGGCCAGATTCTACCATCGGTCGGGGGAAGCTGATCGCGGACGGGTCCCCGTTGGCGGCGAGCCGGTCAATCTCGGGTCCTGCAGGATATCGAAGGCCGATCAGCCTGCCGAACTTGTCCAGCGCTTCTCCGGCGGCATCGTCCCTGGTGCTGCCGATCATCCGGTACCTTCCCCAGGCGGGAACGGACACCAGCGAAGTGTGCCCTCCGGAGACGATCAACCCCAGGAGGGGAGGAGGAGCGTCCGGGTGAGCCAGCGTGTGTGCGAAGAGGTGTGCTTCGAGGTGATTAACGCCTACGAGCGGAAGCTGCATACTCCAGGCGATGCCCTTTGCATAGGAAACACCGACCAGGAGAGGGCCGACCAAGCCTGGACCTCGCGTCACCGCGACCGCGTCGATGTCCGACCAGCCGATGCCCGCTCGGTGCAGCGTTTCCTCTGCGAGGAGGGGGAGCTTACGAAGGTGATCACGTGAGGCGACCTCGGGAACGACACCTCCGAATGCTGCGTGGAGCTGAGTCTGGGAGTAGACAAGACTTGCCAGAATGCGATTCCCGTTACGTACAACGGCCACGGAAGTCTCGTCGCACGATGTCTCAATACCCAGGAGCGTCACGGCTAATCGTCAACCAGCTCGGGACGCAGCGCGCCGATGTAGGGCAGGTTGCGATGCAGTTCGCCGAAATCCAGTCCATAACCGACCACGAACCACGGGGCATCAAGGACGAAGCCTACGTAGTCCGGGTTCACCGCAACCTCCCGGCGGTGCGGCTTGTCAAGCAGCGTACAAATCCGGATGGAGGAGGGTTCACGTGCCCACAGCCTGCGGGTGATGTGTCGCAGGGTATGCCCGGTGTCCACGATGTCCTCGATGATCAGGACGTCACGTCCGCCCACAGCACGCTCCAGGTCCTTCAGGACCCGGACCTCACCGGGGCTCGTTCCGTTCTCGTAGCTGGACACGGCGATGAAGTCGTATTCCAGTGGAATGTCAAGGGCTCGGATGAGGTCGGCCATGAACGGAAGTGCGCCCTTGAGCAGTCCAACCACCAGGAGCGGTCGTCCCCGCGCATCCTTCCCCACGCCAGCCCTGTAGTCCTTGGAGATCTCCTGCCCCAGCTCCTGCACACGCTGCTGGATGGCCTCCGAGGAGAACAACACCCGTTCCACAATGTCGCGTTCGTTCATCCGTAGCTCCCCTAGGAAAAGATGACTCCGGCCCCGTACCTTACCCGGGACGGAGAGCAGTTCAGTGCTCAACGAATGCACATCAAGCATACACCGCCATGCCTCAGGAAGCCAGCGCTGCTGTCAGCGTTTCCGCCATATCCTCGAGCAGCGATCCGATCACCTGGCGACGGTAACCGGCCGGTGCACGCAGGTCGTCGATGGGCTGACTGGCTTGCGCCACTTGCTGGGTCAGCTCGCTCATCGCATCGGGTTCGAGCGGGCGGCCAACCATGGCTTGCTCCACGGACTTCGGGCGCACAACGGTGGGTGCCACCGATCCCAAGGCCAGCCGAGCCTCGCTGATGCGCGCGTCCTCCACCCACAGCAGGGCACCCAACGAGGCAACGGCGATGTACAGGGCCCTCCGCCGTCCGACCTTGCGGAAGTAGGACAACGGATGGTCCTTGGGCATGGGAATCAGAATGGACCGAATCAGCTCACCGACGCCGAGGTCTGTCACACCCGGGCCGCGGACGAACGCCTCCACGGGGATGGTCCGCTCCCCGGCAGGGCCCACCGTCCTGATCTGAGCCTCAAGGAGATACAGGGGAATGAGCCCATCGGCGGCAGGCGATGCGTTTGCCAGGTTGCCCCCCAGGGTACCCATGGCGCGGATGGCTGGCCCCCCGATGGTGGACAGTGCTTGCTTGAGAATAGGGATTCTCGAGGCAAGCGGGGAACGAAGCAGCATCCCATGGGTGACAGCTGCGCCGATCTCAGCGACATCGCTGCTGATGGAAATGGCCGTAAGCTCGGGAATGCGGCCCACATAGACAAGTCTGCGCGGGCGTTCTTCTCCCTTATGCAGGCGCACGAGGAGGTCCGTGCCTCCGGCAAGAGGCCGACCGCCGTCCGACAGCAGGTCCACTGCTCCTTCCAAGGACGTGGGGCGTTCCACGCTCAAGCTGTCCAGGCCGTGCACGTCAAGTCCTCCATTCGATCCACATCACGCAGCACGCCCGGGTCGACCTCGGGCACAAGCTGGCATGTCGTGAGCAAGCTCCGGGCTCCCTGATCGCCTTCCAGGAGGTGCAATCTGTCCCTTGTTGAGGGAGGCAGATACACCGGAAAGCCACGCACGCCGTTGTGCGCAGGGGCAACCGGGACGTCGCCTGCTTGTTGTATGACCCTTCGACAAGCTCCTTCGGGGACACAAGGCATGTCCCCCAAGAACACAAGCAGCCCTCCCGGTGGGGCTGCACAGTCACCAGCCTTTAGTGAACCTGCCATACCCTCCTGCCACGCTTCGTTGACGATGACAACCCACCCCGACAGAGGCAGCTTCTCCCTTACCTCACGTGCCTGTGCCCCGAGCACGAGGACGCGACACGAAACGGGAAGCCTGTTGACGAGCTCCAATGCCCAGCTGAGAAGGGGACGACCGCCGAAGGGAAGCAGGAGCTTGGGCGTCCCCATGCGTCGTCCGCCTCCCGCTGCCAATACCACCGCGGTCACGGGCAATGCGCCCCTTTGCTCACGCTCATGATGGCTTCGACGACCTGATCGTATCCGGTACAACGGCAGAGGTTGCCCTCCAGCTGGATCAGGACCTCCTCGCGTGTGGGGTTCGGGTTCTCGGTGAGCAGCGCGTAGGCGGACATGAGCAACCCCGGCGTGCAGAACCCGCACTGTACGGCGCCGTGGTCGACAAAGGCTTGTTGGAGAGGGTGAAGCGCTCCGTTTTCCA
Source organism: Candidatus Acetothermia bacterium (assembly GCA_003552425.1). The sequence continues at coordinate 18,132 of PUMC01000088.1, forward strand.
TGAGACCCTCCACGGTGAGGACTTCCTTCCCGTGCGCGTGGACGGCGAGCGACAGGCACGCCAGAACAGGTACGCCGTCGATGAGCACTGTGCAGGCGCCACATTCGCCTTCTCCGCATCCCTCCTTAGTGCCCGTAAGGCCGAAGTCGTTGCGCAGCAGATCGAGGAGTCGTCTTCCGGGAGGGATGTTGACGATCGTACGGCGTCCGTTCAGCTGGAATTCGAGTCTCATAGCTCCAGATGCTCCTCCAGTGCTCCGAGATCAGGCGCAATCAGCGTCGGCGCGGGAAGTCCCTCAAGAATACCCTGCGGGTCTTTCAGTCCCGACCCGGTGATGAACGCGGCCACCGTGGCCTGCGGTGGGATCTCTCCAGTGTCGAGGAGACGGAGGAGCCCTGCATAGGTGGCGGATGCAGCGGGCTCCGCGAACACGCCGGTCCGTCGAGCGAGTTCCTTCCCCGCTTCGCGGATGTCCCCATCGGACACGGTTGTGTAGCCCCCGTTGCTGTGTGCGACATAGTGCACCGCCTTCACGACGTCACGTGGTCGCCCTACGCTGATCGAGTCCGCCCGGGTGTGTGCGGGCTCGTCCGCGGGGACTATGGACGCTCCGCGGCTATGGCGCGCGAACGCGTGGGTTATGGCTGCGGCGCCCTCAGCTTGCACGCCAAAGACCTTGGGCATGTGCTCGGCCAACTCCACTTGGACGAGTTCATGGAAGCCCTTACACAGACCGGAGATGATCGATCCGTCGCCCACCGAGACGATGGCGTAATCGGGAAGCTCGCCGCCCAGCTGTTCCCACAGCTCCAAGGCTCCCGTCTTCTTGCCCTCGACGTTCATGGGGTTGACGGCTGCGGAACGGTTGTACCATCCAAAGCGTTCGCTGGCCTCCGCGCACAGATCAAAGGCCTCATCGTAGGTGCCGTCTACGGCGAACACCACGGCACCGAACGCCTGGAGCTGGGAGACTTTAGGTGCTGGGGCGGTCTTGGGGACAAAGATGTAGCATGGGATACCTGCGGACGCACAGAAGCCGGCCAGGGAGGTTGCCGCGTTGCCGGTGGATGCGCAAGAGCACGCCCGGCGCTCGAGTTTCCGCGCTGCCGCTGTGGTGACTGCGGTGGCACGGTCCTTGTACGATGCGGTGGGGTTCAAGCTGTCGTCCTTGATCCACAGCCTTGCCAGTCCCAGCTCCGCAGCCAGTGTGCGACATGTGTACAGTGGCGTTACACCGGCGCGCAGGTTGACCGCATGCTCCGGTCCAAGCGGCAGGAGTTCCTCATAGCGCCACAGCGAGTACTGGTGGGTCTCCGCGAAACTCTGTGGAGAGAGCCGCCGCGCGAGCCCCCGATAGTCGTAGACGACCTCAAGCGTCCCCTCCACGGGACCGCAGTCGGGACATGTGTAGTCCAACGACCACGGAGTGTAGGCCTTGCCACAGCTCATGCAGCGAAATGCCGTCGGTTCACCCATGCGCTCCTCCGAACCCCCTTAGCTCTGGCCTATCGGTGATCACGCGCGCTCCTCACCGCCCGAACCCCGCCGATTGCACATGTTACGATGCACATGTACGAACGGTCCACCCGCGCGGACCCGCATGAGGCACGCGCTCGCACATCAGTGCTGCACGTGCGGTGCGGAAGCCCGCACGCCGTTCATGACTGTGGCCAACTCCGCAGCCCGACGCAGCGATCGGTGACCAGGGAAACTCCGCAGCACGTCGACGGACCGCACGCTGAAGTCTTGCTCCAGTGCAATGCGGATATGGTTGTCCTCGAACTCCCATCCATCCTCATGGGCGTGTAGCCGTGCGGTGCAGCCGCCGTCGCGTGACCACAACGTGTTCGCGTCGATGAACAGCGCATTGTCATCTTGCCCTTGGAAATCTTCCCACCGAAGGAACAGCCGTGGCTTGTCGGCAAAGGGGCGCCCTGCGTGAACGCAGAATGTTGCGCAGTTACCGCACTCGTTGCAGTGGTCATGGATGTGGAGGATCTGTCGCTGTTGGGCAACGTGGAAGTGTTCATGCTCCACGACTTCCGCGCGCTCTCCCCCGCAGGCAAGCACCGGGACCCGGAGTGCGGTGGGTGTCACGGAGTAGGTGATGTTGGCCCTGTTGGGACACACCTCGACACACTTGTCGCACAGTGTGGAGCACTGCAGACAGCGCGATGCCTCCAACCGTGCAGCCTCCTCGGACAGGGTCGCCTCCACGAGATCGAATCCGCTGCGTTGTGCGGCGTCCAATCGGTTGGGTATGTGGGGGTCAACCCGCATGGCGCGCGCCTTCTTGATCGCCTGGGTGGCCTCGGTCGAGAGGTGAGGAGGAGCTGTCGGCGGTGTCTGGAGAGGGATCCCAAGCCTCGCGCAGATCGCCTCTGCCGCGCGGCGTCCGTCCGCACATGCCTCGACGATTGTTGCGGGACCACGGGTAAGGTCACCCCCGGCGAACACGCCGTCCCCAGCCTTGCCCGTTGCTGGGTCGACGACCGCGCGGCCGTTGTCGTGGAAGCGGATGTCGGACGCGTCCAGGAAACTCACGTCGGGGCGTTGTCCGATTGCCAGGATCACCGTATCTGCGGGCAGTTGATGTTCGCTTCCGGTCACCGGCACCGGGCGGCGTCTGCCATCGGGGCCCGGCTCACCCAGTTCGTTGCGCAGGCATTCCAGGGCGGTGACCCGCTCTCCGTCCGTGACAATCCTATGGGGCGACAAGAGCGGGAGAAGTGCGTTGCCCTCGACGAGGAGATCCTCAAGTTCGTCCTCGTCAGCGGGCATCTCGTCCTCCGTTCGCCGGTAGACCACGGTCACGGGCCTTCCGGTCAGGCGCTGGGCTGTACGGGCTGCGTCCATTGCGGTGTTGCCGCCACCCACGACGAGCACGCGGGTTCCCAGCTCGGGGGTCTCGCCAAAAGCCACGCGTTCGAGAAGGTCGAGCGCTCCCCAGACACCTGCCGCATCCTCCCCGGGAATGTCGAGTGCCGCATCCTTCTGAAAGCCGCAGGCAAGGTAGACAGCATCGTACCCTTGCTCGAGAAGCTGGCTCGGGGAGGACACGAATGCTTCGCCAAGACGGAGCTTGACGCCCAAGGCCTCAATCCTGTCCACATCCGATTGCACCACCGCCTCCGGAAGCCGGAACTGCGGGGCGACCGCGGGCCAGCCGCCGGCTTTGCTGCGCCGTTCGAACACGGTCACCTCGGCACCGCTGAGCGCCAGATAATAGGCGCTCGCAAGCCCTGAAGGACCGGCCCCGATGATGGCGACGCGCTTGCCGGTGCGTGGGGCGGGACGCGGTGGTTCCACCTGCCCCCGCTCGTCGGCGAAGCGCTTGAGCGCTCGGATCTGTACGGTCCGATCGTAGTTGATGCGTGTGCAACGGGTCTGGCAGAGGTGGTTGCACACGTAGCCGGTTACGCCAGGCATGGGATTGCGATGAAGGATGACCTCAAGCGCCTTGTCGAACTCCCCCTGGGCGATCCACCAGGCATATTCGGGAACATCCTGGCAGACCGCGCAACGTTCTACGCAGGGTGCCACCACGCAGTCAAACGCTGCGAGCTCGGTGTCCGCCTTCGGAAGCTCTCCGGGGTAGTAGCTGCGGTGATAGCGCGGTTCCTTGAGGGCGTCGCGAGACGCTTCCTCGAGACGCTTGCGTTTCCCGCGTGCGAGTTCTTCGAGGTTGGCCACGTTCTGATCGCGCATGGCGGTGCGCAGCGCCTCTAGCCACTGCCCAAGGCGTCCATAGCCACCGGGTTTCAGAAGGTCAGACGCTGCGGTCACCGTGCGCGCCCCGCAGGAAAGCACGGTGGCCACGTTATGGGCATCCGCTCCGGCTGCATAGGAGACCTCGAGCTTGCCGTCGAACGCCTCCATCAGGCGATGGAACAGGCGCATCGTGATCGGATACAGTGCGCGGCCGGACATGTAGAGTTCATCGCCTGGCAGAACCCCACGGTGATTGGCTGTGGGAAGGGTATTGGAGAGCTTCACACCGAAGTACAACCCTTTCTCTTGCGCCAGACTCTGCAAACGTTTCACAAGCCCCAGCGCTTGGTCGTACTGGAGGTCGTGGGTGAAGACCTTCTCGGGGATCTCGATGTCTCGGTATCCGAGTTCGTCGTGGAGGATCCGCATGACTTCTTCTTGGCCAAGAAGCGTGGGGTTGAGCTTGACGAAGGTGTGAAGCCCGCGTTCCTCCAGGAAGTAGCGGGCGATGGCCTCGATCTCGTCCGGTGGACAACCGTGCATGGTCGAGAGGCTGATGTTGTTCGTAAGCTGCTTGGGTATGGCTGTATGGGCGAGCTCCGGGAGGTGTTGTTCGAGCACGGGACGGAGCGGCTCGAGTTCGTCGGAAGCATCGAGCAGCCTATCCATGAAGCGCTGAACGGTAGGGCTGCGAACACCCTCCAGGTTGTAGCCTACGCTCATGTTGAAGATGGTCTCGGGGTGTGTCGTTGGAAAGCCCAGGAGCTCGGGCAGGAGATGGATGAGGACCCAGGCATGGATGTAGGCCTCTGCGGATGCCTCGAGCTTCAGTTCTTGTGACCACTCGGCGTTGTAGCCTTCGTCCTCCATGTCGATGCACGGGCGGGGGATGTCGAGCTCATCCAAAACCTGGACCGTCTTCAGCTCGATGAACCGTCCGCCGCACGCCCACGCGCTGACGATATTCTGAGCAAGCTGCGTGTGTGGACCTGCTGCCGGTCCCACGGGCGTACCCAAACGGTGGCCAAACAGTTCCTGGCCGAATGGCTCGCGTTCATGCGGAGTGTACACGAGGCGGCGTGGGATTCCGAAGAGTTCCCCACGTTCCTTGAGTTCACAAAGCATGCTGCGGAGCAGTTCCTCGAACGAAAGCGGTCTCATCTCACCGGACATGCTTCCTCCTTACCCTTCCGAGCTTCGCGCACGAGCCCCCGTGGAGGCGCTACACTCTCTTCCACATCGCCTGGGCAGCGTTCCGCGCACGAGCAAGAACGCTGCGCTCGTCGATATGGGGGAGAACACGATCCCGCATCACCTGCCTGCCGCCGATCACAACATCGCGTGGGGTCAAGCCTTCGGATATGGAGGCGAACAGGAGGTGACCCAGCAGGTTACCAGCATCGAGCGGTGTGGGTGGGTCGTAGTTCCACACCACCAGGTCCGCAGCATGGCCCGAGGCTGCCCGGCCCATGGGCAGGCCGAAGAAACGTTCGGCGAGCGCGTAGTTGTGTTGCAGCATCGAAAGGAGCGCGTCGTTGCCCAAAGAAAGGGGGCTCTCTTCGACGTGATGGGCCAGCAGTTGAGCGCACAGGGCTTCGCTGATGATGTCGTTGCCAAAGCCATCCGTCCCCAAAGCCATCCGGATGCCCCTGGCGAGCATGCGCTCGACCTTGGCTGCGCCCACGGCATTGTTCATGTTCGAGCGCGGGTTGTGAAGCACCGTTGGTCCACGCTCGGCAAGCATCGTGACCTCGGCCTGCGAAAGGTGAATACCGTGGGCGAGCAGCGTGCCCTCTTTGAGGATGCCAAATTGGTCAAGGCGCTCGGCCGTCCGCACGCCGTGTTGCTGCAGGGCGTGCACAGGGTCCTCTTTCCCCTCGGCAAGATGGAGGTGAAACGCCAGGCCGAGGGGTTCGGCTGCCTGAGCAGCCTTCTCCAACGAGCCGTCCTCCAGCGTGAACGAGGCGTGGAGACCCATATGCGCGGCGAATTGCCCTCCTCGCGCCTCCTCCCGGGCAAAGCGCACGTTCTCGGCGATGCCCGCATCGCGCTCCTCGGGTCCGCCCCGATCGGTGACCTCGTAGCACAGGTCGGCCCGCAGGCCGACTTCCTCGATTCCCTTGCGCAGTTGGGACAGTGAGCCGGGAATCGACGACGGTGACGCATGGTGGTCGAACAGCGTGGTGACCCCGGCCCGCAGGTGGGCCAGCGCGCCCACTAGGGCTGAGGCCTGGATCGACTCGGGGTCAAGTGCTCGGTCGAGCTTCCACCACAGAGCCTCAAGGATGCCTCGGAAGCCAGACGGAGCGAAGTCCTTCAGGGCCATGCCGCGGGCGAGTGCCGAGTAAAGGTGCGCGTGGGCGTTCACCAATCCCGGTGTCACCAGCAGCTGTTGGGCGTCGATGCGGGTTGCGTCGGCGAGGTCGGGAGCGGAGCCTTCCCCCACGGTCTCGATGAGGCCGTTGCGCACAACGATGTACCCGTGATCCTTAAATGTTCCGAACAAATCCGCAATCCGCGCTTGCTCAATGATCAGGGTCATGATGGGTTCAAGGATACTCAAGAAGGCCGGGGGCCGCCTCCCTTTGGGAGGCGGCCCCACAGAAGCCCGCTACTCGCCCGGCCAAGGGCCGAAAACGCCCTCGACTGCCCATTCCATGGTGAAGAACAGTTCGGTGTAGTCTGAACGGCTGCCCTGGGGCACACGCAGGTTGCCCTGGCGGTCGTACAGCGGCCCGGAGAACGGGTCGAACACGAGTTGTGGGTCGGTCATCTGCTCGATCCGCACCAGAGCGAGATCATAGACCGAGATCTCCCCAAGCAGCGGATCGTCGACGATGACGCTCTTCAACGCATCCTCGAACACGGGGTTGATCACGGTGCCTGGAGCGGCCTCGAGTCGGGCCCCGCCGTCTCCAAGGAGCCCCCAGTAGAACACGTCCTCCAGCTCACCAGGCTTGTAGGCACCCGCGTACACCTTCGACAGGAAGTCGAGGTAGATCGGAACCCAGTCCACGACCTTGCTCGTCACCACGAGCTCTGGCGCGAAGTCGTAGTGGTTGGAATAGTGGCCGAAAGTGGGGATGCCAACTTCGGAAGCGACCTGGGCTACCGTAGCCGAGTCCTCGACGTAGAGGAGGACCTCCACACCATCGGCGATCAGTGCCTCGGCGGCTTCCTTCGCTGCGGTGGGGTCGTACCATGAGTAGAGCCAACGCACGTGAATCTCCGCGTCGGGGTTGATCTCGCGGGCCCCAATCGCCGTGGCGTTGATGTTCCGCTTGAGTTCGGGAACCGGGTTGGCGGCCACAAAGCCGATCTTCCCGGTCTCGGCCAGTGCGCTGGCCAGCAACCCCGTCACGTAGCTTGCCTGATACAGGTCGGCGAAGTACCGGACGATGTTCGGTGCGGTGTTGAGGAAGGCGATCTGCCCGAAGATGATATCCGGATAGCGGGGTGCGATCGTCGCAATGGGGAACTGGTAACCGAAGGATGTCGTGAAGATGACGTCCGCGCCGTCGTCGATCATCATGTCGACGACCTCGTCAACTTCGGCCTCGGCCACCGCCTCAGCGTACCTTGTCTCCAGCCAGGGGAAGGTATCGTCAACGACCCTTCTTGCGGCATCGTGCGCCCAGGTCCACCCGAAGTCACCGACAGGTCCCACGTAGATGAACCCAGCGACGAGCTTGTTCTCGTTGGCTGCGAACACGGTCATTCCCAGCGCAGCCACCAGAAGTCCTACAAGAAGTGCTGTTAGTCTCTTGCCTCGCATCTGCAATCTCCTCCCTATTTCTACAACATAGCCGCAATCCTATGCAGCGTGTACTCACCATGCCGTTCATGTTTTAGCGCGCTATCTTATGGGAAGATCACCTCCTTGCGTCCATCCTCTGTGTCAACTACTTCTCACCTCGGATGTAGGGCAAGCCCAGAGAGGCCGGTGCGCCACGCGCACGTCCGGATCTCCGCAGGCCGACCAGCGCCAGAACGACCACGGCCAGGGCATACGGCATGAGCTTGAGCAACTCCGGGGTGACGAAGTCCTGAAGGCGGAACGAAAGGTGGTACAAGGCGCCGAAGAACAACGCTCCGCCGATCGCCCGGAACGGTTCCCACGAGGCGAAGATGGTGAGCGCGATGATGATCCAGCCCATCCCTGCCGTCATGCCTTCGGTCCAGGATGGACGGTAGGCGATGGAGAGGAAGCCACCCGCAAGTCCTGCCAGCGCGCCTCCAACGGCAACGCATAGATACCGTACGCGCACAACATTGATGCCAAGCACGTCGGCAGTTGCCGGCGACTCGCCTGCGGATCGGACCGCCAATCCCCAACGTGTCCGGTAGAGCACGAGCCACAGAAGAACGGTGAGCCCAAGGCCGATGTAAAGGAGAGGGCTCTGTCTGGTGAAGAACATAGGGCCAACGATGGGGATATCGGACAGGCCTGGGATCGTGATGTTGGCGAGTGGACGCGCGAGGGGTACCCCGACGAAGCCGCGCCCCAGGAAGCCCGCCAGTCCCAGGCCGAAGATCGACAGGATGAGTCCGGACACGTACTGGTTGGCTCGCAGGGTGATCGAGGCCACACCGTGGAGCAAGCTGGCGAGCACCCCGACGCCGGCAGCAGCCAGCAGTCCCAGCACGGGGTTTCCCGTGCTCTGTGCGACGGCGAAACCGCTGAACGCACCGAGGATCATCATCCCCTCGACACCGAGGTTGATCACCCCCGAGCGCTCGGCGAGGATCTCACCCAGCGTGCCCAGAAGAAGCGGCGTGCCCAGGGCTAGACCCCGCGCCACCGTGCCGATGACCCAAGACTCCCAGCCCATTACGCATCCCCCCTTGCCAAGCGGATCCTCCAGTACATGAGCCACTCGCTCCCGATCAGGAAGAAGAGCACAAGGCCACTCAGAACCTCTGTGAGTTGGAACGGCATGCGCAGCGTTACCCGGATGACGTCTCCGCTGGCCAAGATCACTCCGAACAGAAGCGATGTGACGATTGCCGCTATGGGGTTACCGCGGGCTAACCAGGCCACCATGATCGCCGTGTACCCGTACCCCAGGGAGATCTGACCGGGATACAGCAGCTGGTGGTGGATACCGGCCACCTCGCCGACGCCAGCGATCCCCGCCAGGCCTCCCGACACCAGCATCACCATAATGCTCACGCGAAGGAAGCTGATTCCTGCGTAACGAGCAGCGCCTTCCGACTCGCCCACGACCCGGGTCTCGTACCCCCCGCGTGTGTACAGAAAGAACACCGTTGCCAGAAGCGCTGCTGCCAGGCCGATGGCAAGTGTGGGGATGTGGACCCGGGAGTCCGCGAACACGGGCAGCTTGGCGGTAGCGGGGAAGATGTCCGTGTAAGGGAAGCCCCACATCGTGGGGCCGCGCCATGGCCCATACACAAGCCACTCGACGATGTAGATCATGACGTAGTTCAGCATGAGCGTCGAGATGACGTCGTTGACCTGGAGTTTGACCTTGAGGATCGCGGGGATGATTCCCCACAGTGCGCCTGCGGCGAACCCGGCGACAAACATGAGGATGATGTGCCAGGGGTTGGGGAGCGGAACGAACAGAGCGACGCCTGTGGCTGCCACTGCGCCCGCAAGCAGCTGGCCCTCGGCGCCGATGTTCCAGAATCGTGCACGGAACGCCACAGCCAGGCCCACGCCGCAGAGAAGCAGGGGAATCGTGCGGCGTACCACCTCCATTTGTCCTCGTCGCGTCAAC
>PUMC01000106.1 GCA_003552425.1 Candidatus Acetothermia bacterium
CTTGTGGAGGGTATGGCGATTGCCGGCTATGCAATCGGTGCCAAGCGCGGGTACGTATACGTGAGAGCGGAATACCCCATAGCCATCAGCAGGTTGAGGCTGGCGATCGACCGCGCACGGGAAACTGGACTCCTGGGCGAGGGTATCCTGGGGAGCGACTTCAGCTTCGACCTAGAGATACGGCTTGGCGCTGGTGCGTTCGTGTGCGGCGAGGAAACGGCATTGCTGCACTCGGTGATGGGCAAGCGCGGTGAACCTAGGCCTCGGCCACCGTTCCCCACAACCTCGGGCCTATGGGGAAAGCCGACCGTCATCAACAACGTGGAAACACTGGCCAACATCCCGGCCATCCTGAGGAACGGCTGGGAATGGTTTGCACGTACGGGCTCGGAGAAGAGTAAGGGCACGAAGGTATTCGCCTTGGCAGGGAAGGTCAACAACAATGGCCTGATCGAGGTACCCATTGGAACGCCACTCGGTGAGATCATCTTCGATATCGGCGGGGGGATACCCAAGGGCAGGAAGTTCAAGGCAGCGCAGACAGGTGGTCCATCAGGCGGCTGCATCCCAAGAGACCATCTGAACACCCCGATCGACTACGAGTCGCTTGCCGAACTGGGTAGCATCATGGGGTCGGGCGGGTTGATCGTCCTGGACGAGGACACGTGCATGGTCGACCTCGCGAAGTTCTTCCTTGAGTTCGTGCAAGAGGAGTCATGCGGCAAGTGCGTGCCCTGCCGGGTTGGTACGGAGCGGATGCTGGAGATACTGGAACGGATAACGCTTGGCCGTGGCGAGGAAGGCGATATCGAGAAGCTTGAGGCACTTGCACGTGCGATCAACGAATCTGCACTCTGTGGTCTCGGCCAGACCGCCCCCAACCCCGTGCTGAGCACCATCAAGTACTTCCGCGAGGAGTATGAGGCCCACATCAAGGACAAGCGTTGCCCGGCCTCGGTATGCGCAGCACTGTTCCGTTCTCCTTGCCAGAACACCTGTCCGACAGGGATCGATGTTCCTCTCTATATCGATCTCGTCAGAGAGGCCAGGTTCGCGGATGCCTACGAACTGATACGCAGGGACAACCCCTTCCCCTCTATATGTGGACGCGTGTGCCATCACCCGTGCGAGGGAAGGTGTAGGCGCGAGCAGATCGATCAAGCTGTTGCCATCCGCGCGCTTAAGCGAGCTGCCGGTGACTTCGCCTTTGCTCAGCAGGGCGGGCCTACGGCTGCCCCCCCTGCGGTCGAGCTGGGGAAGGCGGTCGCAGTGATTGGAGCAGGCCCGGCGGGCCTGTCCGCTGCGCACTTCCTGCGCAAGAAGGGGTACAAAGTCACCGTGTTCGAGAAGCTTCCCATGGCGGGTGGCATGATGGTCATGGGCATACCGGAATACCGCCTGCCCAGGGATGTGATCAAGGCTGAGATCGGCGCGATTGAGGACCTGGGCGTGGAGATCAAGACGGGTGTGGAGATCGGCAAGGACCTAACCATAGAGGAACTCCGCGACCAGGGTTACGAAGCGGTGTTCATCGGAGTGGGCGCTTGGACGGATCACAACCTGGGAATCCCGGGAGAGGAACTTGAGGGCGTGGTCTCTGGAGTCGACTTCCTGCGTGATCTGCACCTGGAGCGTCCACTCGACGTGAAGGGCAAGCGCGTGGTGGTGATTGGCGGGGGTAACGTCGCCGTCGATGCTGCGCGTTCCGCCCTCCGCCTGGGCGCGGCGGAAACCACCATACTGTACCGCAGACGGAATGAGGACATGCCCGCACTGCGCTCTGAGATAGAGGACGCAGTGGAAGAGGGCGTAGACGTGATGTGTCTGGTCGTGCCCACCCGTGTGGTTGGCAGCGCCGGCAAGGTGAGCGCCGTTGAGTGCGTGAGACTGGGACTGGGGGAATTTGACGCCAGCGGAAGGCGCCGCCCCATACCCGAGGAAGGTTCGCACGTCGGCGTCGAGGCCGACATCGTGATTCGCGCGATCGGTCAGACTTCCGACACGACTGTCCTCAAGGCATCCGACGTAGCGATGCGAAGAGGACATGCGGTGATGGCTGATGGGGCTACGCAGCAGACTTCTGTGTCGGGAATCTTCGCGGGCGGCGACTGCGTGACAGGGCCGGCAACCCTCATTGAGGCGATAGCCGCCGGAAAGAGGGCCGCTGCGGGGATCGATAGGTATCTGGGAGGCGACGGCAGGGTTGTCGATGACATGCCTGTCGAGAGAGCGATCAAGCATGAACTGGTTGAGAACCCCACGCCTCGGGTACCGGTGAGGAAACTGGATGCTGCCGAGCGAACGCGGGGCTCTGATGAGGTTGAGCTGTGCTACGCGTTGGAGCAGGCGATGGAAGAGGCGAGGCGATGTCTGCGTTGCGACGTCGATTGAGGTTCCACCGGTTGATCGTGATGCTCTGTGCTCCTTTGGCACACCGGACGATCCATCGGGCGAGCGCCTGTGGGTGCCGATACGCAACGGGATCGCTTAGGGAGGAAGGCTGTTGAGGAAACGAATGGGTAAGCGTGGTGTGGAATGAAGCTCACGTTCGCGGGCGCCGCGGAGATGGTGACGGGATCCTGCTTTCATGTAGAGGATGGTGGGCACAGTGTGCTGCTTGACTGCGGTCTGTTTCAGGGTTTGCCGGACGTGGAGCAGCGTAACTTCGAGCGCTTCCCGTTTGATCCACGTGCTGTGGAGTGGGTGCTCCTGTCCCATGCGCATCTTGACCACCTAGGGTTGATCCCACGTCTTGTGCGTGAAGGCTTCAAGGGAAGGATCGCTTGCACCGTTCCCACCCAGGAGATCGCGCGGATTATGCTGATGGACGCCGCCAAGGTGCAGGAGGAAGACGAAAACGGCCCGTTGTACACAGCTGAGGACGCTCTTCAAGCGCTGGATCGCTTCCAGATAGCCGCCGAGTACGGTGAAGCCGTGCCCCTGGGGAATGGCATGGAAGTGGTGTTCCACGATGCAGGGCACATTCTGGGCGCGGCCTTTGTCGAACTGCGCACGGGAAACGGGACCGTCGTGTTTTCCGCTGACCTTGGCAACCGGGGAAAGCCTCTTGTCGAGGACCCTAGCTATCCTCCCAAGGCGGACGTGCTGCTGTTGGAGTCCACCTACGGGGATCGAACGCATCGGCCAATCGAGGAGTCGGTGGAGGCACTGCAACAGGCGGTTCTGGAGACGTTCGCGGCCGGGGGGAACGTGATCATCCCGTCGTTTGCCCTCGAGCGAACGCAAGAAGTCCTGTACATCCTGTTCACGCTGTGGCGGGAGGGTGAGATCCCCCGGTGCCGCATCTTCCTCGATTCCCCGCTCGCCACTGCGGCCACCAAGATCTTCGACCGATTCGCTGAACGCTTTCCCGAACCGGCCCGGAAGGTGTTTCGTAAGAAGCGGAACCCGTTCGATTTCGAACTCCTCGAGTATACGCTTACCCGGCAAGCGTCCAAACGGATTCCTGCGGACGATGGGAAGTGCATCATCATCGCTGGATCGGGGATGTGTACCGGAGGACGCGTGCTCCACCATCTCCGCAAGAACCTTCCACGACAGGAATCCACCGTCGTGTTCGTCGGGTACCAGGCGGTGGGCACGCTGGGTCGCGAGATCTCGGAGGGGGCGCTCAAGGTCAACGTGATGGGCTCGATCGTTCCTGTCCGTTCGCGCATTTGGAAGATCGACGGACTGTCTGCACACGCGGACCAGCCCATCTTGGTCGACTGGGCGCTGAATGCGGATCCGGAGCATGTGTTCCTCGTTCATGGTGAAGATGCTGGTCTGGCCACCCTGGCGAAGCACTTGACGGATCACGATCTGCGCACGCACATCCCCCGATGGCAAGAGACCGTAACGCTGTAAGGCTGGCTGTCTGGGCCAGTTTGGGGATTGAGCTTGCAGTGCACGTGGCGTCGATTCCACGCGGAGGGGTGCGGGCCCAAGGACAGGGCTTCCACCAGCAGCCAGGCGGTCACGGGCACGTTCAGGCGGTTGCCGGAGCCCGCTTGGGTGCATCTGTGGAGCTTCTGGGCATGGTCGGCGACGATCCGTTTGGACGCCAGCTGCTGGCAGACGCACGGATGGCGGGTGTGTCCACGGCTCAGGTGGGCCTGTGCCCGGATCAGCCTACCGGTCTTGCGGTCAACTTGGTCTGCGCCAATGACAGTGCGGAAGTTGCCTATGTTCCCGGTGCGAACGGGACGCCCGACGCGGTCTATGCGCAGCGCGTTGCTCATGAAGTGGCTGCGATGGACGTCCTCCTGGTTCGGTTTGACGTCCCCGAGACTGCCGTGCGTGCCTTGCTGTGCGCGCTTCCGGAACGACGACCTCTGGTGTTGTTGGATCCTGACATCGCTGAGGTAGGCTCTTCAGGTTTTCCCTGGGAGCGGGTCGACTTCCTCACCACTCGGCTGGACCATGTGCGGGCCGGGGAGACCGGCGACGTGTCGCCGTCTGCGCAGTCCGTTGCTCGGGCTTGTGCAAGGCTCCGCGCATTGGGACTTCGACACGTCGTTGTCAGGGCTGGTGCCTCCGGCGCCTACCTCGTCGAGCCCGACGGTGTGACCCACTTCCCCGGGTACCCCGCGCGTGTGGTCGATCCTAACGGCGCGGGGGACGTGTTCAACGCCGCACTGGGCTGCATGCTCGGCGAGGGACGGGGCCCCTATGCCGCGATCGACTACGCAAACGCAGCTGCCGCCATCGCCGTCGGACGAGCGGGGGCTGTGGCCTCAGCACCCGCCCAACAGGAAGTCGTGTCCTTCCTGGCACGCTTCCCGGCTCGCTAGTCGGTCCGACGTGCCCGGCTGGGTGTGCGCGGTGCGATCCGGGGACGCTCGGAGACGGATCATCCCGGGATCAGCCTACTGTTCCTCGATCTCCTCGAGAAGTGCCGCCGCCCGCTCTTGGACGAGGGTGTTGTACAGTGTGTACGTGTCCTTGATGGGTGCCTCGAGGATATCGGTGAGTATCCGCCGGGCATCGTCCAGCTTGTCGACTTTGACAAGGTAGAAATCGACGAACATGTAGCGGTTTTCAAGGTATTCCTCCACCGCAGGGTCTGCGGGACCATGGGGACAGAGGTCCGGTTCATCCACCACGTGGCACAGGTACTCGCCTGCCCGCGGCAGGTTCTGGCTGTAGCGCACGAGCGGTAGCGACGGGAGTCCCGACCACAACGCGCCGAGAGAACGGTAGACGCCGTAGGAGACGTACGAAGGATCGCGTTCAAGAATGCGGAGCAGCAACGCCTCAGCCTTTGCGGGAACCCCGCCGAGCGCGGCACCCAAGGGATCGAACTCGGCAGCTCTGAGCCAGTTTGCGCTTGCCCAGTAGAGGGCCGGCACGTCGTCGACCGTTGCGGCTGCGGCGGCAAAGTCACGTTCTCGGGCGACGAATTCGGGATCCATCCGCAGGCTCTTCAGGCCCCAGTGTTTTCCCCTAAGGTAAGTATCCCTTGCTGCACGACTGCCCTCATTGAGAAACACGTCGGCCAGCGTGTAGTAGCATTGGGACAACTTGTTCACGATGCCCTTGAGTTCGGGCTCAACGGGAAACTGCGTCACGGCGCGCTCGTTGAGTTCGTCGAGCGCGGGCGTTACGCCGAGCGCGTCGCGGAAGGCATCGATGGCTGCCTCCAGCAGTGCACGGCCCTCCTCGTCGTACGTAACCGCCACATGGTCGTCGGGGAGCAAGGCGAGCGCATCATCGACGCTCATCCCCAGCATCCCCATCGGCAACGCGCACAGGATAACCATCAGGACCAGCAAGCTCCTCAGCACACACACCACCTCCGTCTGGGATCCTACGACTATAAGGTCTGTTGCGCGTCACCGTCAATCGTGGCGCGGAAAGGGCGAGGATGGTAAGCTTGTTCCATCACGGACTGACCTTAGGAGGTGCCATGGCTGTCAAAGTCGATACGGACCTGTGTACCGGGTGCGGGTTGTGTGTGCAGATCTGTCCGGACGTGTTTGAGCTGGGAGATGATGGTTACGCGCACGTGATTGCCGGGGCCGATGCTTCGGCGGATTGCGTCGATGAATCCGTCGATCAGTGCCCTGTTGGGGCCATCAGCCGTTAGGAGGATGGAGAGGGCCGGGCCCCGAGGGCCCGGCCTCTCCTGAGCGCCGCACCCATGCGACGCCTTGGGTTGGCATTGAGTTCCGGCGGTGCGCGGGGTGTGGCGCATGTGGGCGTCCTCAAGGCTTTGGAGGACGCGCAGATCCCCATCCACGCGATTGCTGGGGCAAGTGTGGGTGCTCAAGTGGGTGGTCTGTACGCCGCCGGCATCGGACTCAGCGACATCGAGGTCATGTGGGCCCGCATGGGAGGCGCACATGTAGCTCGCGGGCTGCTTCCCACTTTTCCCTATCGTGGGTGGTCCTCAGGCCAAGAGGTGGCCCGGCTGTTGCGTGAACGCGTGGGCGAGCACCGCGTAGAGGCTTGCGCGATCAAGTTCGTAGCGGTCGCCACGAGCCTGCAGACGGGGGCGACCGTGGTGCTGGACCGTGGCCTGCTTGTCGATGTGGTGCGGGCATCGACCTCGATCCCGGGGTTGTTCATCCCGGTCAAACTCAACGGTCAGCTCCTTGTTGATGGCGGTCTCAGTTCCCCGCTCCCGGTGGACATCGCGCGCAGCATGGAGAGCGATGTGGTCTTGGCCGTCGATGCGCTGGCTGATCCTTCAGAGAGGAAGCTCCAACGTACGCACGTGTTCTCCATCCTCGCGCAGATGAGCACGATCTTCCAGAAACGCATTGCCGATCTCGAGCTCAAGGCCGAGCCTCCGGACCTCTTGGTGCGCCCTGAGTTCGGTGCTCGTCCGCCGTCCTACGCCGACGTCGGTGACGCGGCACAAGCGGGGTATCGGGCTGTTGTCGAGGTGATCCCCAAACTGCGCACGTTGCTGGGGTTGTAGGGTGCGGATCTCACCTGCGGCCCCGTTGGTGCTTGCCGTGGGTGTCGCGGCGATCTCGTTTGGGGCGATTCTGGTTCGATTCGCTGAGGCGCCGTCGCCCACCGTAGCGGCATGGAGGATGATCTTCGCGAGCGGCGTGCTGCTTCCCGTTGCGCTCGCTCGACGGCGTGGCCTCACGCGCCGGGGGGTGCTGTTGGCAACGGCCGCCGGACTGATGCTGGCCGTGCACTTCGCCACGTGGATCGAGTCGGTTGGGCTGACCACGGTGGCGAGTTCCACGGTGTTCGTCAATACCCATCCCATCTTCGTGGGGCTGTTGGTCTGGCTGTTGGGAGAACCCGGGGACCGTGCTCTGTGGCAGGGCATTGTGCTGGCGATTGCTGGAGGCGTGCTCGTCTCCTGGGGTGACCTAGGACTGGGCGGAACCGCTCTCCTGGGGAACACGCTCGCGCTGGTGGGCGGCATCGCGGCATCGGGCTATCTGGTGGTCGGGGCACGGATGCGCCGGCATGGCGAACTCGTCCCGTACGTGACGCTGGCCTATGGGGTTGCGGCTGTTGTGCTGCTCGCTGTTTCCGCCGGGCTCAAGGCTCCCCTGCGGCCGCTGGGGCTAGACTGGTTGTGGATTGCGCTCCTGGCCGTGGGACCGCAGCTGATCGGTCATACGAGTGTCAACTGGGCGTTGCGTAGGGTCGCCGCCCCGGCGGTTGCCGTAGCCGTGCTTGGGGAACCCTTGTTCGCGACCTTGTGGGCGTTTCTTCTATTTCGAGAACCGGTGGGGATC
>PUMC01000105.1 GCA_003552425.1 Candidatus Acetothermia bacterium
CGGCGATGATGGTGCCTTTCTGTCGGCCCTGCTCGTTGGTGCCCGTGGTCTGATGGCGCCGGAGCAGAGCGACGCCTTCAGGGCGGCGGGAGTGGCACATCTCCTTGCCCTGTCAGGCCTTCACCTGGGTCTTCTCGTCGCGGGAGGCTGGTGGCTGCTCGGTCGTGTACGCGTTCCCCCTCCCGCCCGGTACCTCCTTCTCGTGTTGCTTGTGGGAGCCTACGTCCTTATCACCGGTGCGCGGGTATCCCTGGTGCGCGCGGCCATTATGTTCGCTTGTGTTGGCTTGTTCTGGGCCCTGTGGCACCGTGGGTACATGCTGCGACGCTGGTGGGATCCGCTCCAAGGACTGAGCCTGGCAGCGGTCGTGGTGGTCGTAATCTGGCCGTGGTCTCCGGCGGATACGGCCTTCCAGCTATCGTTCCTGGCCACCGCGGCCATCCTTCTCTTGCTTCCCGGCTGGTTGAGGAGCGAACTGCGTGCGGGACTGCCACGATGGGCACGGCGCCCTGCGGACATGCTGGCGGTGACCGCGTGTGCGCAGCTGGGCGCGCTACCCGTTGTGGGCTCTGTGTTCGGGCACATTGCCCTCTATGGACTTGTGGTGAACGTGCTGCTCATCCCGTGGACAGCGGTCATCCTGTGGGGAGGGGTGGCGGTGCTGCTCCTGGGGACGTGGCTGGGTGTGTGGGTGGAACGTTGGCTGGTGGTGCCTTATCTGACTGTTGTGGACTGGATTGCAGCGCTCCCGGGTGCTGAGCTTCCTGTAGGGCCAGCGTTTGGCCAGTGGTACGCGTTGGCTCTCTTGGGGGTGCTGATGTTGTATGTGGTTGCGGGGAAACGCGGGATGACCGGCCGGGGAGCGTGGGCGCCTCCGGTTGGAGCGGCCGCGGAGTCCGCGCTCCGCGGTGGCCAGAAGGGAGCCTGAGGCGCTAACCCATGCTGTCAAGTGCACGGCGGACGACGTCGTCCAGCATCTCCGGGCGCAACCGACCGGTCTGGGTGTTCTGCCGCGACGGGTGATAGCAGGCAAAGAGCGGTCTTCCGTTGGGTAAGGAGATGCGCTGTCCGTGCGCGAAACGGGGAGGAGCTTTCTGGGTAGGCGGCCCCAACGCTTCCCAGCACCCCCGGTAGGCCATCTGGCCAAGCGCCACGATGGCCGGGGCATCGGCGAGCACGCTGAGCTCCTGTGTAAGGAACGGGAGGCAGGCCCGAATCTCCTCCTTGGTGGGCCGGTTGCCCGGCGGGGCGCAGTGAACGATGCTTGTGAGGTATGCGCCGGACAGGATGAGCCCATCGTCGGCGTGGTCCGAGTACGGCTGGCTGGCCAGCCCAGCCCGGTGAAGCGCTGCCGCGAGCGTGCTCCCCGCGCCCCGGGCACCGTCTCCGGTGAACATGCGCCCGGTTCGGTTTGATCCGTGTGCCGCTGGAGCCAGCCCAACAAAGACAATGCGCGGTTGCGCATCCCCGTAGCCGGGAACAGGACGGCCCCAGTAGGACTGCTCTCGGAACGCAGGGCGCCGCTCGTGGGCTACCCGCTCCCGGAACGCCACCAGGCGGGGGCAACGCCGACACGCCACAATCTCGCGCGCCAGCTGGCGCAGTGCCTGCGCCGGGCGTTCAGGGTGCGACATGCCACACGCGGACCGTGCCATCCTTGGAGGTAGCGATGAGCTTGTCGCCGTCGGGGCTGAACGCCAATCCCCAGATGTGATCGGTGGGGCCTGTCAGGACTTCGACGAGTTGCCCGCTCTGCGCATCCCGAAGCTCGACAACCCGTCCAAACCCCCCCGTGGCGAGCCATGTTCCATCGGGTGAGAACGCCGCAGCGTAGACGCTGGTCCGACCTTCGGGTTCATGCTTCCATAGGAGTGCGCCCGTGCGCACTTCGTAGACTTGCACGGTCGCCGGGGCTTCGCGGCGTGGGTTCACTGCAAGGGCCAACCGGCGCCCATCGGGGGAGAAGGTCACCACGTAGACGTTGATCCCTGCGCGCAGCGGATCTCGCGTCTGGCGGAGCGTCTGCACGTCATACAGCCGGACCGTGCCGTCGCACGACGACGAGGCCAGCGTCTTACCGTCGGGGGAGAAGTGCACGCTCCGGATCAGGCTCAGGTGATCGTCGGCCAGGCCGACCTCGACGCCGGTTGCCACATCCCACAGCCGCACCGTGGCGTCGGAGGCCCCGCTGGCCAGAAGCGCCCCGTCGGGCGAGAAGTCGAGCCCCCAGACCATGTAGCGGTGGCCTTCGAGCTGCGTGATGGGTTCACCGGTCACCGGATGCGACCACGACTTCCGTTGGCCCGATTCGAGGTCCCACAAGAGAAGCTGCCCCCCCGTGCGGCCGCCGGCAGCAAGCAAGCGGCCGTCCGAGGTTGCCGCCAGCGTTGTGATCTCGGTGTTGTGATCTTGCAGGAGCTTCTGGGGTCCGGTGAGCGTATCGAAGCTCCAGATCTCGATCGTCCGGCCCTGGGCAACCGCCCAGCCGCCTTCCCACACTGCCAGCGCATGCTCGTGGTAAGCACCGGGGCGTTCCAGAACCTGCTCGACACGTGCTCCTAAGGATGGCAGGGCGAACGTGATCAACAAGAGGGCGCAGAACCATCGCCTCATCGGATCCCTCCTTCAAGGTATCGATGCTAGCGCGTACGGGTGCGGCTGTCCACAGCGTATGCTGCAAAAAGAGGGCAAGAACATGGTGACAATGGTATGATCAGAGCATGGATGCTAAAAGCGTATGGATCGCACTGAACATGGTGGATGCGCTCACGCCGGCCCGCCTGCGCACGTTGCTGCGCCTCTTGGGTGGTCCACGTCAGGTGTGGGAGGCGTCCGGGGCCTCGCTGGCACGCGCGGTAGGTTCCGATGTGGCGGAGCGGATTGTCCGTGCGCGGCAGTCCGTCAACCCGTACGAGGAACAGGAAAGGGCACACCGTGCCGGAGGCACGATCCTCACGGGCGACGATGCCGCATATCCTGAAGGGTTACGCGAGCTGCCCGTGCCCCCGTTGGTCCTCTATGTGCTGGGTTCCCTGCCTTCCGCCGAACGGTGGAGCATCGCCATTGTCGGAACGCGGCGCTGCACGAGCTACGGACGCCTCGTGGCCAAACGGCTTGCCACGCAACTGGCGGAGCGACGGATCACCGTGGTCTCCGGGATGGCCCCCGGCGTGGACACGGCGGCCCATCAGGGGGCGCTTGCCTCGGGTCGGACCGTTGCCGTGCTGGGTACGGGTATCGGGAAGCCCTATCCGGCCGGCGCTGAAGCATTGGCAAACGCCATCGCCGCATCCGGCGCCGTGGTCTCGGAATACCCATGGGACATGGGCGGCACGCGGTGGAGCTTCCCGCGGCGCAACAGGTTGATCGCCGCCTTGGGGCAAGCGGTTGTCGTGGTGGAGGCACCGGAGCGATCCGGCGCGCTGATCACGGCGGACCGTGCGCTGGAGTTGGGCAAGGATGTCATGGCCGTTCCCGGGCCGATCACCTCGGAAGTCTCGCTGGGGAGCAACCGCCTGCTGCAGGACGGTGCAAAGCCCGTAACCTGTGTGGAGGACATCTGCGAGGCCCTGGGGGGCGTGGGGAAGGCGGTTGGTGCCCCGGAGCTTCCGATGCCCACGGGAGATGCGAAGACTATCCATCAAGCGCTTACCGGGGAACCTCTGGACAGCGGCCAACTGTCGGCGGTCACGGGACTTCCGCATGCCCGTGTGGCGCGCGCCCTCCTGGAACTCCAGCTGGGGGGGTTGGTGGACGAGCAATCGGGCCGCCGCTATGTGCGCAGGGGCTGAGGTGCGCGCTGTGGCCTGTTCTTCCTTGCACCCCCATCGGGAACGTGGTAGATATTCCGGACTCAAGTGAAGGCACCGGGTCGTGGTGGCCGCATCCCGCCCCGAGCACAATGCACCAGGAGGTCAATGTGGAGCGAACGCTTGTCTTGCTGAAGCCGGATACCCTGCAGCGTCGTCTGATGGGTCGGATCATCGGTCGTTTTGAGGACAAAGGCTTGCGCATCGTCGGACTGAAGATGATGCGGGTGACCCGGGAACTTGCCGAGAAGCACTACGCCGAACACCGGGAGAAGCCGTTCTTCGAAGCGTTGGTGCAGTTCATCACCGCGGCGCCGTTGGTGGCGATGGTGATCGAGGGGGATGAAGCCATTGAGACGGTCCGACGGTTGATGGGCACGACGAACCCCCGACAGGCAGCCCCGGGGACGATCCGCGGCGACTACGGGATGGTGGTGACCTGCAACCTGGTGCACGGTTCGGATGCGCCGGCGTCCGCGGGGCGGGAGATCCCGCTGTTCTTTGCCCCCGAGGAGATCCTGGAGTACACCACATCGGATGCAGCGTGGTTGGGTGCATGACATGACCCTGCCCACCCGGTACGACCCTCGCGAGGTGGAGGACCGGCAGCGCCAAGCGTGGGACGATCTGTGGACATGCGATCCTCACAGCGATAAGCCCGCGTTCTCCATCGTGATTCCCCCTCCGAACATCACCGGACGCCTCCACCAAGGCCACGCGCTCAACAACACCCTTCAGGACATCCTGATCCGAATGAAGCGTATGGATGGCTTCGAGGCGTGTTGGTTCCCCGGCACCGATCACGCGGGCATTGCCACCCAGAACGTGGTGGAGCGCGAGTTGGCACGTGAGGGCACGGACCGTCATGTGCTGGGTCGCCAGCGTTTCCTGGAACGCGTCTGGGCGTGGAAGGACAAGTACGGGTCCGAGATCGTCGATCAACTCAAGATTCTTGGGTGTTCGTGCGATTGGTCCCGCCTGCGGTTCACCCTGGACGATGGCCTGTCGGCAGCAGTCCGCACGGCGTTCGTGAACCTGTACCGGCAAGGGCTCATCTACCGCGGCAACTACATGATCAACTGGTGTCCCCGCTGCCGCACCGCCCTCTCCGATATCGAGGTCGAGCATCAGGAACTCGACGGTCACCTGTACCACGTGCGCTATTTGCTGGAGGACGGCGGCCATGTGGTCATCGCCACCACCCGCCCGGAGACGATGCTTGGGGACACGGGCGTGGCGGTCAACCCCGGCGACAAGCGTTACGCGCACCTCATCGGTAAGACAGCGATTCTGCCCGTGCTGGGCCGGCCGCTTCCCATCGTGGGTGCCGACGAGGTTGACCCCGCGTTCGGTACGGGTGTCCTGAAGATCACGCCGGCTCACGACCCGGTGGACCTGGAAGTGGGGCGCCGCCATGGTCTTCCTTCGCTGAACGTCCTCAACCCGGACGGCACGGTCAACGAACACGGGGGACCGTTCGCCGGGTTGGACAGGGCGGCGGCCAGGAAGGCGTTGGTCAAGAAGCTGGAAGAGGAAGGACTCCTGGAGAACGTAGAGCCGTACCGCCACGGTGTGGGACACTGCGACCGCTGCGGGGTGGCTGTGGAGCCGCTCCTTTCTACCCAGTGGTTCGTGCGCATGAAGCCGCTGGCCGAGCCGGCACTGCAGGCGGTCCGCGATGGACACGTGGTGTTCACCCCCGAACGTTGGACCAAGGTGTACACGGACTGGCTGGAGAGCATCCGCGACTGGTGCATCTCCCGGCAGCTGTGGTGGGGCCATCGGATTCCCGCCTGGTACGGCCCGGACAATACCCTGTTCGTGGGCATGGACGAGGAGGACGCCTGCCAGCAGGCCCGCGCGCACTACGGGGGGGACGTTGAACTCCGACAGGATGACGATGTGCTCGATACTTGGTTCTCCTCGTCGCTGTGGCCCTTCTCCATCATGGGTTGGCCCGACAAGACCGACGACCTCGAGCGGTTCTACCCGACGAGCGTGTTGCTCACGGGCTTCGACATTCTGTTCTTCTGGGTCGCGCGGATGGTGATGATGGGTCTGCACTTCATGGGGAAGGAACCTTTCGGCCAGGTGTTCGTGACCCCGCTCATCGTGGACGCGCAAGGGCAGAAGATGAGCAAGTCCAAAGGCAACATCATCGATCCCTTGGAAGTCAAAGAATCCCACGGTATGGATGCCCTGCGCTTCACGATGGCCAGAAGCACCACCAAGGGCCAGACCCGCCGGATGAGCATGGGAGAGCTCGACGAGGCGCGGAACTTCCTGAACAAGATCTGGAACATGGCACGCTTCGTCCTCACGAACACCGACGACCTCACGGACGAGGCGCCAGCCGCTCCGTTAGCGTGGGAGGACCGTTGGATTCGGTCGCGGCTTGCGAAGACGGTCCGCAAAGTCCGCGAGGAGCTAGACCGGTTCAACTTCCATTTGGCAGCGGATGCCGTGTACAGGTTCACCTGGCACGAACTCTGTGACTGGTACCTTGAGCTGGCCAAACTTCGGCTCTACGGCGACGACGCACAGGCACGAACTACCTGCCAGCGGACGCTTCGCGGTGTGCTGGAGGAGCTTCTCGTGGTCATGCACCCGTTCATGCCCTTCATCACCGAAGAGCTATGGCTTCACACGGGGAGAAAGGGCCCGTTGGCCTATGTCCCGTTCCCCGATCCTGGGGCGGACGCAGTGGACACAGAGGCCGAAGCGTTGCTCGAGCGCGCCCAGTCGGTGGTGGTGGAGGTGCGCGCGGTCCGGGCCGAACTGCGCGTACCCGCAGGGGCTGAACTGGACCTTGTGATCACCGGAGCCCCGAAGGAGGCGGAACCGTTGGTGGCCCAATTCAGCGAAGCCCTGCGCCGCCTCGCCAAATGCGGCTCTGTCCGCTTCGACCCGCAGTACCGTCCAGGCCGGGCTACGGCCAAGGGCGTGGCCGGGGAGTTGAGCCTATACCTCCCCGTTGAGGGTGTGGTAGACTGGGAGAAGGAGTTGGAACGGTTGCGGCGAGAATTGGCTAAGGTGGACGAGGCGCTGATCGCTCTGGAGGGAAGGTTGTCGAACCCTTCCTTCCGCACGCGAGCGCCGGAGCGTGTCGTGGCCAAGGCTCAGGAGGAGGCTGATGAGCTCCGCAACCAGCGTGAACGCCTCCTTCGACACGTGGAGGACGGCCCGTGATCCAGGGTGTTCCGGAGGGGCTTCTTCACTCCGAACGTGTTGTCAGACCTGGATTGGAGCGCACGGAGATGCTCCTGGCGCGCCTGGGGAACCCGGAAGGCAGTTTCCCGGCGGTCCACATCGCCGGGACGAACGGCAAAGGGTCCGTGGTGGCGTTGCTGGAGTCCGTCCTGTGTGCGGCAGGGGTGCGCACGGGTGCGTACACCTCTCCGGATCTGGGTGACCCCACGGAGCGTATCCGTGTGTGTCGGACGCCCGTGGATGCGGGGCACCTGGGGGAACTGATCGTGCGCGCCATCGACCCGGTGGAGGAACTCGACGCCGGACCAGGGCGCCCCAACCAGTTCGAGGCACTGACGGCTGCAGCGTTCGCGTATTTCGCTGAGCAAGAGGTTGCGATGGCTGTCATCGAAGCGGGCCTCGGGGGCAGGTTCGACGCCAGCCGGTGTCTGGCCGATCCTCGGTTAACGCTGATCACCTCCGTCACCTCTGATCACCGTGAGTTCTTTGGTCCTGGCCTCATGCGTGCAGCCTGGGAGAAGGCAGGCATCGCCCGCCAGGGGGTGCCCCTGGTTACCGTGGAGGGCAAGCCGGAGGTGCTTGATGTCTTCCGACGCGAGTGCGAGGAGGTCGGCGCTGCGTTTGTTCAGGTCGACCCTGACGACGTGGAA
>PUMC01000087.1 GCA_003552425.1 Candidatus Acetothermia bacterium
CTTCACGTGCCCTGGCCATGCGCCGCAGGGCCTCTTTGGCGCAGAGGAAGGGCCCTGTTAGGTGGGCGTTCAACACCTCGTGCCACTCCTCAGTACGCATCCTGAGGAGAAGCTTGTCCCGTGTCAGCCCCGCTGCGTGCACCAGATGCTGCACGCCACCCGCCCAGTCCACGAGCCCTCCAAAAGCGCTCCCCACCGACTGCGGATCGGCCACATCACACGGGAAGAACCGGGCCGCCTCGCCCAACGCCGCCTCCGCCTTCCGACCCCGCTCTTCCGAGCGTGCCAAGAGCGCCGCCTTACCCCCGTGATCGATCACCCATCGCGCCACCGCCAACCCGATGCCCGATGTCCCGCCGGTGATCGCAACGACCTGTCGGTCAACCGTTTCCCCTCACCTCCCCCAAAGTCCGGAAGCGTACCGCATTGACCTGCGCTCTGCCAAGGCGGGTGAGTACATTGCCCGGTCCCACCTCAATCGCCTCGCGCACGCCCAGCGATCCGAGGGCAGCCATCACGCCTGTCCACCGCACCGGCGCGGTCATCTGCCGACACAGAAGCGCCCGGATGCGCGCCGGATCATCCTCGGCACTGCCCGACACTCCGGAGATGAACACGGCACGCGGCGGCGAAAACGCGACATCCGCAAGCCGTTCGGCAAGCGCAGCCCCCGCTCGAGCCATCCGCGGTGTGTGGAACGCACCTGCCACGGAGAGCGGTATAGCCCTGCCCCCACGTTCACCAACAACCTCCGTTGCCCGCTGCAAGGCGATTTCGTCGCCAGCCAGGACCGTCTGCCGTGGCGCGTTGTAGTTCGCCACATGGCAGCCCACCTCCGAAGCCACAGCCTCCACCTCTTCGACCGCAAGCCCGAGAACCGCAGTCATCGACCCCGGCTGCGCTTGTGCTGCCTCTTCCATCAGTGCCCCACGTGCGGCCACCAGACGCACCGCGTCCTCCCATGGGAGAACGCCTGCCGCTGCCAGGGCCGCGTATTCTCCAAGCGAATGCCCGGCAACAGCCTGGCAATCCCAACCAGCTTTGTCAAGTTCGCGATGCGCGAGCCACGCGATCATGAACAGTGCAGGTTGAGCCACCCGCGTGCGGGCCAGCTCCTCGGGACGATCCGTCACCACCTCCGAGAGCGGCAGTCCTGTCAAGGTCTCACACGTACGAACGATCTGCGCGGCCCACGCTTCCTCCACGAGCCCTCGGCCCATCCCGGGACGCTGTGACCCCTGACCGGGGAACACATACGCTACCACCGCACGATCACCGTGCCGTAAGAAACGCCGGCACCGAAAGCCGTCATCGCCACGATCTGCCCGCGCTGAAGCCTCCCGTCCCTGACCAACTCATCGAGCGCGATGGGGATCGAAGCCGTAGAGGTGTTGGCCACCCGGTCGATGTTGACGACCATCCGCTCTGGGGGAACGTCCAACCGCTTGCCCAAGGCATCGATGATCCGCACGTTCGCCTGATGAGGAATCCACCAGTCCACATCATTGGTCGTCAGCCCCGCCTGGGCTAACGCTTCGCGCGTTGAGCGGACCATCATGTGCACGGCCGACCGGAACACGCCTTCGCCCTCCATCTTCAGGAAGTGCCGTCCCTCGCGCACCGAGTCCTCGTCTGCTGGCTGCCGCACACCACCCACCTCGATCCTGAGCAAGTGTGCCTTGCTGGGATCCCCATGCAGCGAGACTCCGAGGATACCCGACGCATCGTCCGACCGCTCCAGGAGAACAGCCCCCGCACCGTCGCCAAAGAGCACGCATGTGCTTCGATCTTCCCAGTTGACGAACCGCGACAGCGCCTCCGTACCGACGAGCAACGCCCTAGAGGTCACCCCCGAGGACAGCATGGCCCCAGCCATTGCCATACCGAACACGAACCCCGAACACCCGGCCATGATGTCGACGAACGGCACATCGTTGGGGAAGCCCAGACCTCGCGCGATAAACGGCGCCGTACCGGGCACCGGCTGCTCCAACACGTTGGTGGCGACGATCAGAAACCCCACGTCGCCCGGCCCGCGTCCGGCGGCGTCGAGCGCCGTCTGGCCGGCAGCCACACCCATCGCCGACGGGACCACATCCCGCCGCAGGAGCCGCCGTTCGCGAATCCCGGTTCTTGAAAGGATCCACGCATCGCTTGTCGCCACCCGCTCGGAAAGCTGTGCGTTCGTCACCCGCTCTGGTGGCAGGTAAGCCCCGGTCCCCGCAACCCTTACACGCATCGTCCGGGGGCTACGCGGCACCCCCGCCGCCCAGCGCACCTGCGAGCCGACCGACCAGGCCGACCTCCAGCGCCCAGAACGTACGCATCACCGCCGCCTCCATCGCCTCGGGCGTCGATCGTCCGTGGGCAACCACAACCAGCTTCCGCACCCCGAGAAGGGGCGCACCGTTGTACCTGTCGTAGCGAAGCTTCTGCGTGAGATTCCGAAGCGTGGACTTGAGGAGCAACGCACCCAGCTTTCCGATTCGCGACCGTGCCACTTCCGCGCGGAAAGCCTCCATGACCGCTTCCGCGCCGCCCTCCAACGCCTTGACGGTCATATTCCCCGGGAACCCCCCCGAGACGACCACATCGGCAGGTCGCGTCGTCAGGAGTTCGTGCGGCTCGGTGTTCCCGATGAATCTCGGGACCGCGGAGAGAAGCCGGTGCGCCGTGCGACACAACCGGTCGCCCTTGACAGGCTCCCCGCCGATGTTGAGGAGGGCGATCTTCGGCTCACCAATGCCCAGCACATCCTGCGCGTAGATCCTCCCCATGTGCGCGAACTGCACGAGGTGCGCGGGTTGAGGGTCAGCCGTCGCCCCCGCGTCGATGAGCACAACCTCCCGCCTCCCAATCGTCGGTAGGGCAGCGCACAACCCCGGACGGTGTACACCGGGTAGACGTCCCAGCTTGAGCAGCGCCGCGCTCACGACCGCACCGGTGTTCCCCGGTGAGAGAAACGCCTCGGCCTTCCCCTCGGCCACCAACGCCATCCCCCGAACGAGCGAACTATCCTTCTTCCGGACGGCTTGCATCGGCGCATCGCTGGGCTCCACGACCTGTTCGCAATCGAGAAGTTCGGCCGGGGCATCGGGAGGTAGGTGCGGCTCCACAACCCGTCGTCGGCCAGCGAACACCAACTGCACCGGCAATCTTCCAGCAGCTTGAAGTGCTCCGGTGATGATGTCCCGCGGGGGCCTGTCAGCCCCCATCACGTCGATAACAATCGTGTTCGCCATAAAAAAGTGGTGCCGAGGGTGGGACTTGAACCCACACGGGCACGTGGCCCACTGCCCCCTCAAGACAGCGCGTCTGCCATTTCCGCCACCTCGGCTAGCGACCGATACTAGCGATGCCCCACCACCCCGTCAAGACGATCGACCCCCAACGAAACCGTAGGAACGCCAGAAAGCTTACCCAGTCAATATTAACCGCGCATAGGCGCTTCGACCACCGTTGGCCATCGTACCCAGGTGTACGCGCTCCTCCTCCTGTCTATACTGACGCCAAGAAGGAGCGTGAGACCTATGGACTACACCCCCAAGGCTGTCGCCTCGCTCAAGAAGCAGGAGATCATCGAAGAATACGAACGCCTGCTCGAGGCATTCCGCGAGCAAGCGGCAGCGCGCGAGGACGCCGAGCGCCGCACTGGAGAACTGGAGCGGCGACGCGATGCGGAGGCGCTCGATGAAGGGCTGTCGACCACCGTGGAATCCGTACTCGACGGGATCAGCCGTCTGAGGACATTGGTCAACACCACCTTGGCCGACCTGGGCGACACGATGACCGATCAGGCCGAGAAAGCCGAGAAGCTGAACCGCACCGTGAGGCTACAGGAAGCGCGCCTCAAGGAACTCCGCGACATCGACGTCGCAGCCGACACGATGACCAAGCTGGCCGGAGCCTATGAGGAGGAGCGTCGAAGGCTCGAACACGCCTACCACCAACGCGCACACGACCTGGAATCCCATGCCGAACAGCGGAGAGCGGAGCTGGACCGCGCGATCGAGCGAACACGGGCCGAGGTGGAACGCGAGGCACAGGAGACCCAGAGGGCGCGGGAACAGGAGGCGGAGGAGTACCGCTACAACCGCGACCGAACCCGCCGCCAGGAACAGGAGGCGTACGAGGACAAGAAAGCCGCGCTGGACCGGGAACTTGAGGAACGCCGCGCGGCGGCCGAGCAGGACATCGCCCGTCGTGAGGCCGACGTCCAGGCGCGTGAACACGAGCTCACCGAACTGCGCGCCGCGGTCGACGCGTTCCCCGACCGCCTGGAGGAGGCGGTGGAGCGCGCACGCGGGGAAGTGCAGGCAGCGCTCGAACACCAGGCAGAACACGAACGGGCCCTGGCCCAGGTGGAGCGTGACTGGGAGCGCAAGTCGTTTGAGCAGTCGATCGCCCATCTGGAGAACGTGAACCGCGGGCTGGAGAAGAAGGTACAGGAACTCAGCCAGGACCTTCGCGAGACGCGCAAACAACTCAATGCGATCGCCGAACGGGCCGTGGAGGGTGTCTCGCTGGCCAAAGCGCTCGGGGATCACCCGCGTAGCGGTGACCGCCAGCGCGAAACGTAGACAAGCATCTGGGGTACACACAGCGCGTCTTCACGGGAAGCCACGCGTGGCGGGATGGGTAGCAGTTGTGTACGCCTCGCGGTCCCGGTAGGCTGTCCCGCACATGAAAGGCGCCGTTCGATTTGCCGCGTACTCTGGGGACCCGTTGCTCATGGAGCGGGCCCTTGCCACACGCCTCCGCAACCTCGCCCCTGTGGAGCGGATCCCGCTTGCCGGGGACGCCTACACCCCGCAAGAGCTGGCAACCGAGGTCATGACACCGTCGCTCTTCGGAGAGCGCCGCGCACTCGTCGTGCGGCACGCTGACGACCTCGTGCGTAGCCAACGCCTAGCACGGGCCCTCGCGGATGGCCTCCCGCCCGACACCGCGTTGTTCCTCCTGGGCAATCACCTCCGCGGCCCTGTGGTGCGGGAGGCTGAGGAGGCGGAGCACTTTCGCCCACCCAAGGGACGCACCCTCCGAGCGCTGGCCAAGGAACTCCTCGAGGAGGCCGGCCTACCGGCCCACGCCGTGCTCCTCGACCTCCTTCTTGCGTGCTGCGGGAGCGGCAAGGAACAGGAAACGCTGCGCCTGGCCCGCGAGGTGGAGAAGCTTGCCCTCTGGAAGGGGGAGAAGCTCCCCAGGGATGCGTTGCCCCAACTGGTGTTCGCCGCCCAAGCTCCACCCTTCCCCCTCTTGGACGCCTTGGGATCGCGCGATGTGCCCACAGCGCTGGCTGAACTGCGACGACTCGTCCGGGGACCCGCCGAAGCATTCCCGCTGTTCTTCATGGTGGTGGGGCATGTGCGCAACCTGCTCATCGTCCGCGACGCGCTGGACCGCGGAACACAACCCCCCGGTGAACCATGGCTCGTCCGTCGCCGGATTGCACAGGCCAACCGCTTCACCCAACAAGAACTCATCGAGCTCCTGGAGCAACTCCAGGAGCTCGATGTCAAGATCAAGTCCGGCGGCATTAGCGCGCCGGATGCGCTTGTCTACTTCACGCTGAGCTTGGCAGCTTAACCGGTATCCGCTCCCCGATGCCCGTGGTCTCAAGGAGCAGACGCGACACGAGCAGCGCACAGAACAGCGACCCGGCCACACCCAGACCCAGCGTGATGGCGAAACCCTCCACCGGGCCCGTACCCAGCGTGAACAGGATCACCGCGGTAATCAGGGTGGTAACGTTGGCATCCATCACTGCGGACAACGACTTGGCAAAGCCGCTGGCCACCGCGGCCCGCGACGACTTGCCACCCCGCCGCTCTTCCTTGATCCGCTCGAAGATGATCACGTTGGCGTCCACGGTCATACCGATCGTCAGGATGATGCCGGCGATCCCCGGCAGCGTCAGCGTGGCGCCGAACGCCCGCAACGCCGACAGGAGGATGAGCATGTTGAACACGAGCGCAACGTCGGCCACCCCACCCATCCACCGGTAGTACACCGGCATGTAAAGGAGCACCAGCACGAAGCTGACGATGATCGCCATCGTACCCCGACGGATGGAATCCGCTCCCAGCGTGGGGCCCACGGTCTGCTCTTCGATCACCCGCACCTCGGTGGGCAACGCACCCGAACGCAGCACAACGGACAGGAGGCGTGCCTCGTCCGTGGTGAACCGTCCGGTGATCGTCGTCGTGTCCTGCACTTGCCGCCAGCCCTGTTCGGCGGCCTGCTTGATCGACTCCTGGATGGCCGGTGCCGAGTACACAACGTTGTCGAGGATGATCGCCAACCGGTCGCCCACGGCCAGCCGCCGGAGCGCATCCACGAACCGCTCTGCGCCCATTCGGTTGAACCGAAGCGCGATATACGGACCTGGCTGGCGCACGTCGGTCGAAATACGCATCTCCGCGTGGTCGAGCACCTCACCGGTGAGCATGGGCTGGCCCTCCACGAGGTAGTACTCCGCCCCGTCGTGGGACCGGAGGATGTCCTGTGTCGGGTCCGCCCGGAAGAGATCGTCCGCGCTGGGTGCCGCGTCGAGAACCTTCCTGAACTCAAGGAGCGCCGTCTGACCGATCAGCGCCCTCGCCTCATCGGGGTCTTCAGCTCCCGGAAGGCGTACTTCAACTCGGTCTTCGCCCACAGGCCTGAGTTCGACGTTGGCCAACCCGTACTGGTCCACGCGCTGCTGGAACACGCGCACCAGACGCTCCACGGTGTCCCGCCGCTCGGCTGCCTCCATATCGTCAACATCCTGCGCTTCCAAAACCAAGCGCACGCCCCCCTGAAGGTCGAGCCCCAGCCTCACCGGCTCTTGCCCCTGGATCAACGGCGGGACCAGGGCCAAGGCCACCAGGAGGGCAACAACCCCCACAACGCCAACGCGAACCCAATCGTTACGCTTCATCCTGCCCCCTACTTACGAACCTTATCCACAATACTGGACTTCGACATGCGCAGCTTCGTTCCCTCTTCAAGCACCAAAATCGCCGTATCATCATCCAGCTTGTCGATGGTCCCGTGGATGCCGCCGGCCGAGACG
This sequence comes from Candidatus Acetothermia bacterium, assembly GCA_003552425.1. Next base: position 7,055 of record PUMC01000087.1, read on the forward strand.
ACGCGATCGCCCCGCTTCAGCGAGGCCATCAGCTGCTGGTGCTCCTTCTGACGCCGGCGCTGTGGCCGAAGCAATAGGAAATAGAATACGGCGGCGAACACCACCAATAGGATGACCAGCGACATCAATGACTCAGTACCGCCCTCGGGCATCTCCATCACCTCTCAGCATGTCCTTGGAGGCGCGCGGCTCCGATCGCCACGTAGACGATGGCCACCACGCCCAACCCCAGGCTCCACGACAGCAAGGCAACCCCCGAAAGCTGGCGCCCCACAGCCACAAGCTGGTGTACCAAGGCAAACAGATCAAGCCACAGTATAACGTAAAGCCC
>PUMC01000108.1 GCA_003552425.1 Candidatus Acetothermia bacterium
AGAACCACAAACCGCGTTCGCGTTATCGCCATGGCCACCCGCCTCCGGTCGTCGCTTCGAGCCGCAGGAACGGCCCGGCGTAGGTGTACGCCGCCGCCGGATAGTCGGCGTCGGAGAGCCCATTGAGGTTGAACCCCAAGGCCACCGCGAGATCACCGACAACTGGAGTCCGCACCAGAACACCGAGGTACCGCTCGGCGACCCCCGTGGTCACCTCAGCGCCGATTCCGCCATGTCCCCCGATCTCAAACGGCGTTCCGGGGATCTCCCACAGTGCGCGAAGCCCGATGAGCGTTGTGCCCGTCCCTGTCTTTCCCCCCGCCCCCGTATACGACGCCTGCCGGAGGCCCCATCGGGCCGCGAGTTCGGTACCCTGGATGGGAAGCCACACACCCTCCACGGATCCGGCCAAGGCGTAACCCCAGGAACGCGTCTCGAGTTCGAGCTGGCCGAACACAGCCAGGCCCGACCAATCAACCGGCCGCCAGGCAACGTCCAACCGACCCGCAGCCTCCTCCCCTCCGGCGGTCAGCAAAGCCCATATGTCGTAGTCCCGTGGCGAGGTGTTCACGACCCTGATCTCCAGCCCCTGTAGCAGAGGCTCGGCGCTACCCCAGTTCATCGAAGCGGACACGACGTCACCACCGCCAAGGGACCAGCGGGCCCCGATGCGCATCCTGTGCATGTCCACGCCGGGGTCCGGGTGGGCAGCATCGTAGGAAAGGCTGAGGCCAAGGCTGTCCGCGAGTTCGAAGTTGGCGCTGAGGCCCCACTCGACGAGCGTGCTCGTCTCCTCGCCTGCAGTGCGGACACGCTGCGAGAGGTTTGCCCCGAAGCCGTGGCCCAGATCGAGCGAGACGCCGTACCGCAGTTCCTCCTGGTCCGTCGCGGTGTCCGTGCGGTGAGCCAGCTTGAGGCCAACACCATGGCCCTCGCCCTCCACGCCGAGCTCCCACCAGTCGCCGACCGGAGCGTACCTCGTCCACACCTTACTACGCACACCGGACAGGGTGGCCTCAGCACCGAGCATCACCGCTGCCAGTGCGTCATTGCCGGCTCTCCACTCGAGTCCGACCAACCCGTCCATCGAACCCAAGGGCACGGTGAGGTGCGTGTTCCCGTCCCATCTCCCGGCTTCCAGATCCCAGCGAGCCGCCCCCCGGTGTCGAACGAACCCCAGGTCACCCCGGCTGCGCAGCTCGAACGTGTGTCCCTGGGGAGCGCTCCCGTAGTCCTCCGGGGGCGGGGCATCGGGCCGGACGAATCCCGGACCCACGTAACGGTAACTCGCCTCCACGTTCAGCCCGGGAAGCATCGGCATGGCCAGCTGCGCGGCCCAGGCGCGCCCGCCGGCAAGGACTTCCGTGTTGATGGCCGTCCGGACGGTCAACACAAGGTCGTCCTCGCGCCAGGTGAGCCCGCCCCCCACCAGACTGAGCGGCGGAAGCTCTCCTCCTGACCCCTGGTACAGGAACGACACATCCCACGAGAGTCCTCCCCCTTGGCCCCGCAGCCGCCCACCGAGCACGGGGAACTTGGGATCGGCAGCGTGTGCGCGGTAGGTCACGCGGATCACGTGCTCGTTCCCCTGCGCGTCCGTGGGGCAGAGGGGATCCGCCAGCAGCAGCATGCCGTCGCTGTAGCTCAGCGTGTAGTCGAAGGTCGGGTTCAGTTCGAACTCGTCAACAAGCGCACCGCTCACGGGATCACGCACCTCGACGAACACGCGCTCCGAAGCCGGCATCACCGGCGTGGTGGACAGGGCATACGGTCCGAGGATGCACCCTGTCACGGGGAAGCTGTCCTGGGCGAAGGCGCGTGCCTCGACCTCGTACCGGGCGACCACATGCACCGTGCGGCCCTCGTCGTCGACCACGGGGACGGACTCCGCGAAGTACACCTGCCCGCGGTTGTAGTCGATCCAGTAGTCGACCCCGCGTGTGAGCTTCCGCTCGTCGCGTCCGGCGATCCACCGTAGGTGTTCCGAGCCATGCTTCACCGGGGCTTCGGACAACGTATACGGGCCGAAATCGCCGCGGCCCAAGAGCGTGTCCCGAACCCATGCCTGATCCGTGAGCGTGGTGAACAGATCCACCCCCACGAGATCGCCGGGTCGAAGCTCTACGGACAGACCGGTGAAGGTTCTGCGGAAGCTGTAGAGCAGAGGATCGGAGAGATCGACGGTGAAGTTGCCGACGACGGCGTGGGAACCATCGAGCATGTCCAGCCGCGCGAAGCCTCGCCAGGCGGACTGTGCGGAGCGACCCAGCGACGCGGCGTCGTTCCACACCCGCGGGTAGCGGGGCCCGTCCGGTGGCCCGAGAAGCGGGTACGCCGAATCGAAGGCCAAGGTCATCACGCCGAGGTTCCCCGACCTTCCCTGCCCCCAAACAGCGAACCGGCCGTCCAGCCAGTACGCACCCGAGAAACGGGACAGGCTAGCCGTTTGCAGGGTGCCGGGGACCTGGGGTTCCCAGTCACCGGATGTGCTTAGGGGGATACCCAGGGTGATCTCGCCCACGCCCGCCCAGATCCAGTCTCGGAGCGGGGGACTGAAGCTGATCGTGACCTCGGCCCTCAGATCGCCCGAGGTGGCCACCACGGTCACCGCACGGGGAAGGTCGACCGGTGCCAGCCGGAACACGGCGCCGTCCTCGCCGAGGAGCACCTGATGGCCGCGGGCATGGGGGTTGGCGTCAGGCGTGGCGATGTCGGCCCCACGTACCTCGACCGTGACGAAAGCCCCGGTAGCAGCAGGTCGGCCCTGTGCGTCCACCGCCCGCACGGTGAGTTGCAGTTCGCTCACCGCGTCAGCAAGCGCTGCTCCGCGGTCGTAGTCGATCTGCAGACGGGCCGCACGTCCCGAGAGGTACACCTCGCGCTGCACACGGAACGTAACGCCCTGCGGGGATTGCCCGGCGATCTGCAGGATGTTCCGCCCAGGACGCAACGGGACGGACACCCACACGAACCGCGCCCGGCGGCTGGTGGGATCGTACATGCGCGTGCCGATCTGATCGCGGGACACAAGGTCGCCGTTCACGTAGAGATCCACGGAATCGGAGACGCCCGTCTCGGCGAGGACCGAGATGCGGTCGCGTCGAACGAACACGGTGCCCTCGGCGGGGAACAGGATGTGCTGTCCAGCCGTCGTGGCGGGGAAGTCGGGAACCCCCGGCGCTTCCACCTGCTCGACTGCGGGCTCCTCCGGGACGGGCGGCGCACCCCGGACGGGGAAGTCCGCCCGCAGCACCGGACCGCCTGGGTAGGCGTACACCGGTACCACAATCGTCGAAGCAGTGTAGCCCGCGGGCAGGGTGCCTGGGTCGAGCCGCACCACATGAAGCCCGGGGCGCAGACCCACCAAGTGGTACATGCCGTGTTTGTCGGTGACGGCAAACGAACCGTCCTCCATCACCAGACGCACACCGGCCACCCCCGACTCGCCGTGATCGTGGCGGCCGTTGCGGTTCTCGTCCACGAACACACGACCGATCAAGATGGAGCGGTCGCCAAGGAACCCCCCTCCAACACGCAACGACACCGTAGCAGGCCCGTCGGCGGCCATGAGGCGATGCTCGAGGCCCGTGACCTTGTCGACGACATCGTAGTATCCCTTCACGTACCCCAGGTTGACCGCCTCGCCCTCCGGAGTGGAGGGTGTGGCCACGGCCTGGAAGGTCAGCGTGCGCTTGCCCCGCGCCGCGATCGCATCGACTGCCCACTCCAGCGTCCGTCCGTCGGCGGACACGGCGGGGTCGGTGTACTGGGCGCCGTCAAGCCGGGAGGTACCCTCGACATAGCGGAAGCCCACAGGCAGGAAGTCCCGTACCGTAAGGTCGACGGCCGGAAGGTCGGGATGGTGGTTGTGAAGGTCAAGGCTAAACGTAACCGCATCACCGAACTCGATCCGGCGCCGGTCCACGCGCTTATCGATCCGGAGGAACGTCTCCACACCCACCAGCGTGAGCACACCGTTGGAGATGCGGAACACCTGACGGTTCGCGGCGATCCCGTTCGCGGAGAACCAGTTGCGGACAAGAAGCACCGGGTCGGTGATGAACACCTGTTTCTCCTTGGGAACGACCCGGCTGCGAAACGTGAGTTCCCCCTTGAAGCCAGGCGGGAGGTCGTCGAGCAGGACCCAGGTGATCTCGTGTTCGGTGGCGTTGTAGGTAGCCGTTACGTAGATCGACTCAGGTCCGTTTTGGTTCTCGACCTTTCCTTGGGTGATGAACTCCGGTCGCTGGAGCCCCGCGTCGAGGCGGTCGGTCAGCACACCGTCCTCGATGTCCACGTCGCTCACGTTCTCGAAGGTGAGCGTGTAGGTAAGAAGATCCCCGTAGCGTGCCGTGTCCCGGTCGACTTCCTTCACGAGGTCCCAGAACCCCATGACCTCGCGGATGCGGTCGATCGTGGTGTCGTATGCGGCGGAGTCCGCTGCGCTGGCCGCTCGCACCACCGTGTTCCAGTACGCACCGTCGTTATCCCCGTACTCGGCATCGGGATGCACGTAGACCTCAACCCGGATCGTCACTTCCTCGCCGGGCTGCAGCCTGCCGACATCGGGGATTCCGTCGCCGCTCGTATCGGTGAGCGTCCCTCCCCCGGGCCAGGAGAAGACAACCGCCCAGTTGTCGGGGATGTTCGAGCTCGGGTCGAGGGAAACGTTGATCGTTTGGGGTGTGTTGCCCGTATTGCGGATCGTGTTGAGGAACCCGGCCGGCTCGCCGACGTAGGCCCGCTCGATGGTGGAGATGTCGCCACCGCGGGACACGGTGTGTTCGGTGACCGGGGAGATGTAGTCCGGTGCATCGCCCGGTGCATCGCCGAGGGGGTATTCCCAGGGCCCGATCGCCGGCTGGCGCGCGGCGAGGATCCTCAGGCTTCCCCGTGCTTCTTGGGTGACCTCGTCGGTCCCGTCTAGGTAGGAAACCTCGGCCACGTTGAGCAGGAGGCCCGCCGGGTGCTCCGCTGTCACTTGGTAGGTGAGGGCGAACTCCTGGCCGGGCTCCATCGCGGGGAACAGGTAACCCACGGCGTTCACACTGTCCGCATCGTCCGGCTCATCCTCCGTCCAGCTGAAGCCGCCGTCTGTGGAGAAGAGCGGCGTGCCGAGCGGAAGGCCCCCGAGCGATCCTCCCACGTAGCGTATACCGTTGGCATAACCGGCGATGGGATCGCTGACGAACACGCCTTGCTTGTCGTCATCGTCGACCTCGACCGTGACTTCGCCCGCCTCGCGGGCACCGATGCTGCGGCCGACGAGCTTCCAGGTAACCGTACTTCCTCGGGAGGCCTCGGACGGTGTGGCCGATTTCGTGAGGTCGAGCACCGCCCCCACGTTGACTTCCGACTTGTGGACGTTGTCCGTATCCGCCTGGTCAGGGTCGCCACGCGAGGTACCCGCCAGGTTAACGAACAGCTCGTCACCCTGTTCAGTGTCGAGGGGGATATCGTACACCACGATCAGCTGAATGCATTCGCCCATCGCCAGGAGGGGGGACGTGTTGAACACTTCCGGTTCCCCGGGATCGCGGACGCCGTTTCCGTTACGGTCCCAGAAGATGCGGACGTTGTCGGGGGTGAAGTCACCGTCCACGACCGTGGCCGTGAGCTCGTACCGGTCGTCGGTGTTGCCGGTGTTGCAGAGCGTGTAGGCGAAACTGGCGGTGCTGCCCGGGGCGAACTGCCCGGCCATCCCCGGAGCGCCTTCGGTGCCGCTGGGGGTGATGGAGATTCCGTAGACGGGAAGGACGTAGACGGCTGCCTCGTTGGAGGTCACGCGGTACGTACGCCCCGCGAACACGAACGTGGCCTCGGCCACGTTGGCGATCCGCGTGCCGGCCGGCGGGACTTCCCCGGCCGCGAGGACCCCCACAGCCAGAGCAAGCGCCAGTGCCCAGCAGGCAAGCCGCCGGGCGGGAGCGCCCCTTCCGCCCCCGCCCCCGTTGGCTGTCATGCTAGTCGTCGATCCTTACCTTGAAGGCGACCGTGCCCGACTCGCCGGGCTGGAGGAGATCGTCCTCGCCGACGTCGCTGTTACCGGTGAAGTCGAGGCCCCAGCGGAGGTTCGTAATGCCAGGGTCATCGGGAGCGTCCGTCTGCCAGGGTTCCCAGTTAAGACCGCCATCGGTCGAGTAGGAGAACAGTATTTGACCCGCGGGATCACGAACAGGCACCGTGCCTGCAGCCGTTCCTGGCTCATACGTCGTGTAGGCGGGGATGGCGTCGTAGATGATCACCTTGGAGATCGGCGCGTTGCCCAGGTTCTTGTAGGTAGTCGTGTAGGAGAGCGTCTGGCCCGGGGGTTGGTCACCCGGGGGTTCGACGTCCTTTGTCAGCTTGAGCACACCTTGGATCACCCGCGTGACGTCGTTGGCGCTGTCCGTGGCCCCATGAACTTGCCCCACAGCCGTGAGCACGACGACATCGACCTGGTCGATGGCCGCGTTGGAGGGGATGAACCCGGTAATGCGGACTTTAGTGCACGCGTCGGGGCCCAGGATGACGGACACCGTCTGCCCCTCCTCGCCCCCCACGCTGTACGTGTAGGTCCAGTTCCAGTCGGAATTGTAGGTGAGCGTGAAGGTATCGGTCTGGTTGCCGGTGTTGCAGAGGGTGTGCTCGTAGATCACCGTGCCGCCCGGTGCACCCGTACCCGCTCGGTCCGGGGTCAGCTTCACGCCTGCGAGAACGTTCACCGTCACGGTGTTCTCGATCGTGTCCGATATGCCGGAATCGTTGTTCGAAGTCGCCCGGAAGGTGATGTTCGTGTCGCCGGGCGCGGCTCCGGGGGGCACGCACACGCTTGCCACAACGCCGGTCACCTCACCGACGCGCGCCCCAGCGGGCGCGGTGATGTCAGCATCGATCGTGATCATACCATCCGTCGCGTTGACTTCTATCACCTCAAACAACGTGTCGTTCTCTCCCCCGACCCATACCCAATCTCCCTCTGCGAAGTACGCCGTGTTCGTGACGTGGAGCACTCCGTTCGTGCTGTCGGTCTGGACGACCGCACCGCCCAAGGGCCCCACCGCGCTGATGGGGTTCGTGGAGTCCGCGGTTCTGTCCATGTTCGCGTCGCGGTAGAACGTGTTCGTCCAGCCAGCGGGAAGATCATCCACGGACAGGTTGAACGTGTCCGGCGTTCCGCCGCGGTTGACCACAAGCAGCGGGAAGTCCACGCAGTCACCGGGAAC